>NZ_LAVM01000006.1:0-105902 GCF_001083815.1 Nocardiopsis sp. SBT366
CGAAGGGGACGTGGGTGGGGGAGTCGGGGGCCTCCCTGCCGTCGGGGTGCCGCCACAGGCCGCGTTCACGTAGGAGGGGGAGCACGCCCTCGCCGAACCAGTACGCCTCCTCGAGGTGCGGGTAGCCCGAGAGCACGAACTCCCCGATGCCCGCCCGGTGGTACTCCTCGATCAGGTTCGCGACCTGCTCGTGGCTGCCGACCATAGCCGTACCCGCTCCGCCGCGCGCCAGACCCACACCGGCCCAGAGATGGGGGTGGATCTCCAGGTCGTCGGCGCGGCCGCCGTGCAGATCCAGCATCCGCCGCTGACCCTCGGACTCGCTCCGGCGCAGACTGCTCTGCACCTGTGCGACCGTCTCGGGGGAGAGCCCGTCGAGCAGACGCCGGGCCTGTGCCCACGCCTCCGCCTCGGTGTCGCGGCTGATCACGTGCAACCTGATCCCGTACTCCAGCCTGCGGCCGCGCTCGGCGGCGAGCGCGCAGACCCGGCCGATCTTCTCCTCGACGGCCGCCGGGGGCTCACCCCAGGTCAGGTAGGTGTCCACGTGGGAGGCGGCCACCTCCAGGGCGGCGGGGGAGGAACCGCCGAAATACACGGGCGGGCGCGGGTCGGGCGTCCGCTGGAGCACGGCCCCCTCCACCGTGACGTGCTCTCCCTGGAGGTCCACGGTCCGGCCGCGCCACAGCGCGTCCACCACGCTCAGGAACTCGCCGGTGCGCCGGTACCGGGCGTCCTTGTCGAGGAAGTCCCCGTGCTGGCGCTGTTCGGCGGACTCGCCGCCGGTCACCACGTTGAGCAGCAGGCGACCCCCGCTGAGCCGCTGGTAGGTGCTGGCCATCTGCGCGGCCAGGGTGGGTGAGAGCAGCCCGGGGCGGAACGCCACCAGGAACTTGAGCCGCCGCGTGTCCCTGACCAGCATCGCCGTGGTCAGCCATGCGTCCTCGCACCACGAACCGGTGGGGGTGAGGACGCCCTCGAAGCCCAGCCGTTCGGCGGCCTGCGCGATCTGGCCGAGGTACTCCAGGGAGGGTTCGCGCGTCCGCCAGGCGGAGGAGGACACGACGTCCGCGCCGTGACCTCCGCCGACGACGCCTCTGCTGTCTCCCTGCGTGGGCAGGAACCAGTGGAAGGTCAGGGGCATGGGGTGTCAGTCCTTGCTCTCGTGGTGCTAGATCTGTCCGTGCCGGGGAGGACGGCGACGGTTGAGGGAGTACTCGCCGATGTGCTGGACCTTCCAGCGCACCGGGTCGTGGACGGTGTGGGTGCGGGCGTCCCGCCAGTGGCGGTGCAGGTTGGCGTCGTCCGCCGTGGCGCGGGTGCCCGCCGCCTCGAACAGGGCGGAGGAGACCTCCACGGCGGCCCGGCCGCCGACGACCTTGGCGGCGGCGACCGCTATCGAGGCCTCCGCGGTGGCCTCCTCGGTGCCGGGGGCGCCCTCGGTCAGAAGCGCGTCGGCCGCCTCCACGCGTTCGGCGGCGGTGACGAGCAGGGCCTCGGCCGAGCGGACCTGGACCTCCAGTTCACCGAAGCGCTGTACGAGCAGGGGGTCCTCCGTGGCGGTGTCCACGCCGCTCTCGAACCAGGGGCGGCTCTTGGTGCGCACGAACTCCGAGGTCTCCTCCAGCGCGCCGCGCGCCGCACCGACGTCGATGGCGGCGTGCAGGAGCTGGGCGAGGGCTCCGTACGTGGTGGGCTCCTCGAAGGTCCGGTACTGCTCCAGGACCAGCTCGGGGGAGACCGTCACACCGGCCAGGTGGACGGTGCCGCTGGCCGTGGTGCGCTGGCCCATGCCCGCCCAGTCGTCCTCGATCCGGACGCCCGGGTGGTCCGCGGGGACGAGGGCCAGGTGGGGACGGGGGCCGTCGGGTGTGGAGGCGGGGGCGACCACGGCCAGCCACCCGGCGAACAGCGAGCCGGTGGCGTAGTACTTGGTCCCGTCGATCCGGAAGGCTCGCCCGTCACGTTCGATTCGGGTGGCGTGGGTGTGCGCGTTCCTTCCGGAGCGCTCTGCCTGGGCGTTGCTGACCAGGGCGCCGGCGAGGACGTCGGGGTACACGCGGCGCCGCGCCTCGGTTCCGCCGCGCAGGCGCAGGGCGTTGAGGAACGCGAAGTGCGGTTGGAGGATCTGGGCCAGGCTCAGGTCGGCGGTGCCGAGCAGGCGCAGGACCTCGGCGACGGTGGAGGCGCCCACAGCCGCGCCGCCGAGGTCACGGGGGACGGTGACGCCCAGCAGGCCGGAGCGGGAGATCGCGCGGACCACGTCGTGGGGCAGACAGCGTTCCCTGTCTCGTGTGGAGGCCTCGCGCGCGACCAGGGGGACGAGGGTGCGGGCCACGCGGAGGGCCTCGGCGGCGGAGGTGAGGACGGGAACCGGCGCGGTGTCGGGGGCCGTGCCGGGGGTGGGTCCGGCGATGGTCTCGGACAAGGGGAACCTCCTGGGCTGGGGCGCGACCGACACGCCCGGTAATCCGAAATGCCTACTGGAATTACCTGGAATCAAAGCACGGGTGGGCCGGGTCGGTCGTGAGGCACACCGATCGTCGGTGTGGCGCGGCGGTTCCTGTGGTGTCCCGGGCCGAGGGTCGGGCGGCTCCGCGCATGGCAGCCCCCTCGGCCCGGAACGTGGACCGGCCTCGCGCTCGTGTGTCCGTCCGGCGGGGTGGCCCGGACGGCGCGAGGGTTCGGCGGGTCCTCGCCGACCGGCTCCGCGATTCCGGTCGGCCCGGTGTCCACTGTGGTCGCCGTAACCCGATTTTGTCAACCAATAAAGTAGGGATTTCTGAAAAGCGCTGGTCAGGGTGGATGGTGATGGAGTTCCGCATGGTGTTGCTGGGGTTGGTGAGGCGCGTGTCGAGTCGCTACTACCGACTAAACCTGTAGGGAATATGGTTTACTGGCGAGCATGGCAGTCAGCGCATCACCACACCTTCGGCCCTGGTGGCGACCGCTCACCTTCGACGAGCGCTGTCAGTGACCCCGTCCCAGCACGACCACTGACGCCGCCCGGAGAGAAGCAAGAAGCCCCATGACCCTCGACGACACCGCAGTACGCGCCGCCGCGCCCACACCGCTCACCCTGGACCGCCTGTCCGAGCTGACCGCGAAGGTCGCCGAGGAGGTCCGCCAGGGGATCCACGAGATCCGCTTCGACGCCGAGGACCGTTGGTCCGTCCGCCTCCATGCCGACGACTACACCGACGTCTGGCTCATCTCCTGGACGCCCGACCAGTCCACCCGGCTGCACGACCACGCGGGCTCCCTCGGCGCCCTGACCGTCGTCACCGGCGAACTGGTCGAGCACTACTGGGACGGGGAGCTGCGCGAACGCATCCTCGCCGAGCGCGGCGGCGGTCGCTTCCCGCTCGGCCACGTGCACGACGTCATCAACACTTCGGACCGTCCGGCCGTGAGCGTGCACGCCTACTCGCCGCCGCTGACGGCCATGCACTACTACGAGGTGACCGAGGACGACTCGCTGCGCCGCACGGGCAGCATCCTCACCACCGACCCCGAACCCGACGTCCCCACGCTGGAATCGGTGCCCGCCGCCGAAGGGGTGGACCGATGAGCGTCATCGAACGCGTCCTGAACAGCAGGCGCGCGCACCTGGAGCGGCTCACTCCGGTCGAGGCGCTGCGCGCCCAGCGCGACGGCGCTCTCCTGGTCGACACCAGGCCGGTCGTCAACCGAGCCGCCGAGGGGGAGATCCCCGGTGCCCTGGTGATCGACCGCAACGTCCTGGAGTGGCGGCTCGACCCCACGAGTCCGCACCGGGTGCCCGAGGCCGACTCGCCGGACCTGCACGTGGTGCTGTTCTGCAACGAGGGCTACGCCTCCAGTCTGGCCGCCGTCCAGCTCCAGGAGCTGGGGCTGGCGCGCGCCACCGACCTGGTCGGCGGCTTCCGAGCCTGGCGTGAGGCCGGTCTGCCCGTGACCGAACCCGCGCGGGAACGCGATTCCGTCTCAGCTTCCTGACCCGACCCACCGGCTCGGGCGGCCCTGACTCCGCCGCCCGGGGTCTGGTGCCGTCGCATGTCCTTTATCTATACTAAATGAGTAGGTTTAATGAGGAATGGTCGCCGGGACCGCGACCATCCACCCGTCCCACCCTCCTTCCCCTTCCCCCGACCCAGGGCGCCGGAGGCGCCCGGAGGAGAAGCGTCATGAGTGAAACACCCTCCACACCACCACCCGCCACCCCCGAACGGACCGGGTTCAGCATCAGCGAGGACTGGGCCGCCACCCTCACGGGTCTCGTGCTGCTCGGCCTGTGCCTGCTCGGCGTGATCCCCGAGGGGCTGATCCCGTGAGCGCTGAGAACACCGACCCCCACGGCTCCGACGACGCTTCCGGGAAGGGCGGACCCCCGGAGGCCGCCGCTCCAGCCACCACCGAGACTGCCGCTCCGGCCACCACCGAGGCCGAGGCCCCGGGCACGGGCGGGGCGTCCGGCGTCCCCCAGGACGCCACGCCTCCAGCCGCCTCCCGGGGCTGGACCGCGCTCGGCCTGCTCGTCGTGCTGGCGCTGGCCGCCGCCACCCGGTTCCTGGAGTCCTGGGTCCCCGAAGTCGCCGAGGGCACCGCGCTGTCCGGTTTCGCCGGCGCGGTCGAGTACCCCGTCTACGCGATCCTCCTCGGCCTCGCCGGGAACCTGGTCCTGTCACTGACCGGGCTGCTCGACCGCCTGTCACCGGCCTTCCGGACCGAGTTCCTCATCAAGACCGGTCTGGTGCTCCTGGGCTCCACGGTCCTGTTCGACGTCATCGTCCGCGCCGCCGGACCGGCCGTCCTCCAGGCCCTGGTCCTGGTCACCTCGGTGTTCCTCTTCACCTGGTGGCTGGGCGGCAGACTCGGCCTCGACGACCGCCTGCGCGCCCTACTGGCCTCCTCGGTCTCCATCTGCGGTGTCAGCGCCGCGATCGCCGCGGCCGGGGCCGTGCAGGCGAAGAAGGAGCAGCTGGCCTACACGGCGAGCCTGGTCATCCTCTTCGCGGTGCCCTCGATCTTCCTCCTTCCCTGGCTGGTCCAGGTGATCGGGCTCAGCGACGCCCAAGCGGGCGCGTGGATCGGCGGCAACATCGACACCACCGCCGCCGTCGCCGCCTCGGGGGCGATCGTGGGCGAGGAGGCGCTCCAGATCGCCTCCATTGTCAAGGCCACCCAGAACGTCCTGATGGGCGTGGTCGCGGTCCTGCTCACCGCCTACTTCGCCTTCCGGGTGGCCGCGGCCGACGGCACGGCCGCCGAGGGCCGTCGTCCCGGGGTGCGCACCCTGTGGGACCGCTTCCCCAAGTTCGTGCTCGGCTTCCTGGTCGCCTCGGTGGTGGCCACGCTGTGGGCCAACAACGCCGCCGAGGACGCCCAAGCGGGCCTGGACACGGCCAAGGCGCTGCGCGACTGGTTCCTCATCGCTGCCTTCACCAGCATCGGCCTGGAGTTCCGGCTCGGTTCGCTGCGCGAGGCGGGTTGGCGTCCGATCGGCGTCTTCGGCGCCGCCACCGTGTTCAACCTGCTGGTCGGTCTGCTGCTGGCGATGCTGCTGTTCCGGGACTTCTCCTTCTGACCCGGGAGGCTCCGGGCCGCCGGGTGGCCCGGCCGGACGAGGGGCGCGGCGCCTCCCCAGAGGGGGGCGCCGCGCCCCTGTCGTGTGCGTGGGAGCGGAGCGGGCCGCCGCGCGTTCTCCGAGAACTCCGCGCGGCGGCCCCGCCGGTCAGTCCCCCCGTTCAGGGACTGACGCCGAGGGGCCGTGGTAGATGTACCCGACCTTGCGCACCGTCGCGATGCGGCCCCCGGCCCGGCCGAGCTTGCGGCGCAGGCGGTGGATGTGCACGTCGATGGTGCGCGAGTGCAGTTCGCGGCTGGAGCCCCAGACCCGTTCCATGAGCTCGCCCCGGGTGACCGCGCGGCCGGGGGCGGCGGTCAGGCACTCGAGGAGTTCGTACTCCTGGAAGGTCAGCTCGACCTCGGTGCCCTGGGCCCACACGCGGCGCGAGTCCCGGTCCAGGAGCAGGTCGCCGCCGGCCTCCGGCACGGGGCGGACTCCGGGGTGCGGTTCGTCCACGACGACCCCGTACACCAGCATGTACCGGCCGCTCTCGGGGAGCGGGAGCAGGCCGAGGAGCGAGTGTTCGCCCTCCGGGGTCTCCGCGCCGGGGGAGACGGCGGGTCCGTGTACGGCGGTCAGGGCCGGGTGACTCCGCGTCGGGGTGGGGCGGTCGTCGGCTCGAGGAGGTGCGGTGTGTGCGCTGAGCATGTACCCATGATGCTTCCGGTTTCCTTCAAAAGCTACCGGATTAGTGGGTAATTTTTCACGCTGTGGGGAAGGCCACGATCGACCTCGGGCAAAACGGATTTTTCCTACCAACAAGGTGGTCTAGTCTCTGGTACCAACACGCCCGCGCCCCACGAGGGTGCCGGGCCTGCCGGTGTCGGTTCCCCCGCCGCCGGACACCCCCCGCGATCCTCCGTCCCACGACCACGAAGGAGTGCACCATGCGCACGACCTCGACCCTCATCGGCGCGTCCGCCCTGGCTCTGACCCTCGCCGCCTGCGGTGCCCCCAGCGAGCAGGACTCCGGGTCCGCCGACGCCGAGTCCGGGCAGGGGCCGCTCCGGGTCGGTGTCAGCCCGGTGCCGCACGGTGACATCCTCGCCTTCATCGACGAGAACCTCGCCGAGGAGGCCGGGCTGGAGCTGGAGATCGACGAGATCGCCGACTACAACACGCCCAACGCCGGGCTCGTCAACGGTGACCTGGACGCCAACTACTTCCAGCACCGCTCGTTCCTGAACGAGTGGGTCGCGAACGGCCCCGACGCGGAACTGACCTACGTCACCGACGTCCACATCGAGCGGTTGGGGCTCTACTCCGAGACCTACGAGGGCGTGGACGATCTGCCCACGGGAGCCAAGGTCGCGGTACCCAACGACCCGGCCAACCTCAACCGCGCGCTGACGATCCTGGAGACCGAGGGTCTGATCACCGTGGACCCCGACGCCGGTGAGACGGCCACGGAGAAGGACGTCGTCGACAACCCGCAGGACCTGGTCATCACGCCGCTGGAGGCCGCGCAGCTGCCGCGCTCCATCGCCGACGTCGACGCCGCGGTCATCAACGGCAACTACGCCATCGAGGCCGGGGTCACCGAGGACGCCAACGTCCTGGCCTGGGAGCCCGAGGGCGACGACTACGTCGAGAAGTACGCCAACGGCCTGGTGGTCCTGGACGAGAACACCGACGACGAGCGCGTCCAGCTGCTGGCCGAGCTGCTGCACGACGAGCGGGTCCTGGAGTACGTCCGGGACACCTGGCAGGGCGTGGTGCTGCCGGTCAACGCCGACGGTTCCCTCGCGGAGTAGTGTGCACGGGCCTTCGGGTCCGGCGTGCCCGACGGGCGCGCGCCTTCACCCCCTCGGGGCGGTGGAGCCCCTCGGGCCTCCACCGCCCCTTGCACGTTCCCGCTGGTGGGTGGCGGGTTGATCACTTTCCGTGATCGAACGTGGGTAAAGTGTCCTGAGTCATAGGAAACCTTTGCGCCTCCTATTCCACAAAACCTACTTATTAAGTAGAGTTTGGCCCGTTCGCCCCTCTGATCACCCGAAAGGGACCCTCATGAGCCTGCGCAAGCCCGTGCTTTCGGCCGCCGCCACGGTACTGGCGATCGGGATGGTCGCGACCGCCTGTGGAGGGTCGGGTGGTGACGGAGGCGGTGACGCCGACACCCTGACCCTCGGTTACTTCCCGAACATCACCCACGCTCCCGCCCTGGTCGGCGTGGAGAACGGCACCTTCGCCGACGCCCTGGGCGACGTCGAGCTGTCCACCCAGACCTTCAACGCGGGCCCGGACGCCATCAACGCGCTGTTCGCCGGGGAGATCGACGCCACCTTCATCGGGCCCAACCCGGCCATCAACGGGTGGTCGCAGTCGGACGGCACCGCCCTGCGCGTCATCGCGGGCTCCACCTCGCGTGGCGCGGGCCTGGTGGTCCGCCCGGGGATCGACTCCGTCGACGACCTGCCGGGCACCACCCTGTCCACGCCGCAGCTGGCCAACACGCAGGACGTGGCGCTGCGCTGGTTCGCCCAGGAGCAGGGCTGGGAGGCCGACACCGAGGGAGGCGGCGACCTCTCGATCATCCCGCAGGACAACTCGGACATCATCAACGCCTTCGAGCTCGGGGAGATCGACGGGGCCTGGGTGCCCGAACCCCACCTGAGCCGCCTGCTGGTGGAGCTCGACGGAGAGCTGCTGGTGGACGAGGCGGACCTCTGGGAGGAGACCGGCGGCGACTTCGTCACCACACACCTGATCGTCAGCGCCGACTTCCTGGACTCCCACCCCGACGTGGTGGAGGACCTGCTGCGCGGCCACATCGAGACCGTCGACTGGATCAACGACAACTCCGAGGAGGCGCAGGAGGCCGCCATCGCGCACCTGGGAGCGGTCTCCGGAAGCGGCCCCAGTCCCGAGGTGGTCGCCTCGGCCTTCGAGAACACGGTCTTCACCGTCGACCCGATCGCCCCCTCGCTCCGGGGCGGCGCCGAGCACGCCGAGGCCGTGGGTCTGCTGGACCCGGTCGACCTGGAGGGCATCTACGCCCTGGACCCGCTCAACAGGCTGCTCGACGAGGGGTCCCGTGAGCAGGTCGCCGGGCTGTAGCCGCCCGGCGGTCGAGGGGTGGCGGGCTCGGACGGGGCCGCCACCCCGGCTCACACCGCCCCGGTGCTTTCACAAAACCTACTTATTAAGTAGAGTTTTCCCCGTCCCTCCGCAGACACCGACAAGGACCCCTGAGATGCGCGTTTCCCCGACCCCGCTGAGAACCACCGCGGCCGCCCTGGCCTTGGGGCTGGTCGCCACCGCGTGCGGGGGCGAGGGGGACGGTGGCGCCGCCGACACCCTGACCCTCGGCTATTTCCCGAACATCACCCACGCCCCCGCGCTCGTGGGTGTGGAACGGGGCATCCTCGACGAGGCCCTGGGCGAGGTCGAGTTCGCCACCCAGACCTTCCACAACGGTCCCGACGCGGTCAACGCCGTCTTCTCCGGGGAGATCGACGCGGCCTTCCTCGGCCCCAACCCCGCCGTCAACGGCTGGTCGCAATCCGAGGGCGAGGCCCTGCACGTCATCGCCGGAGCCGCCACCCAGGGCACCGGCCTGGTGGTCCGCGACGACATCGAGACCGTCGCCGACCTGCCCGGACACACCTTCTCCACACCGATGCTCGGTGGTACCCAGGACGTGGCGCTGCGCTGGTTCGCCCAGGAGCAGGGCTGGGAGGTCGACACGGCGGGCGGTGGCGACCTCTCGATCATCCCCCAGGACAACCCCGACACCGTCGACGCCTTCCGGCTCGGCGAGATCGACGGCGCATGGATCCCCGAACCCCACCTGAGCCGGGTCCTGGCCGAGGACGACGCCCACCTGCTCGTCGACGAACCCGACCTGTGGGAGGGGACCGGCGGACAGTACGTCACCACGCTCCTCGTCGTCAGCGCCGAGTTCCTGGCGAACGACCCCGACGCGGTCGCCGACCTGCTGCGCGGTCACGTGGAGTCGGTCGACTGGATCAACGACAACCCGGGGGAGGCCGCCGAGACCTCCCGGACGCACCTGGAGGCGCTCACCGGAGGCGAACTCGATCCCGAGCTCACCACCGCGGCCTTCGAGAACGTCACCTTCACCGTCGACCCGGTCGCGCCGTCGCTCCTGGTCCAGGCGGAGCAGGCCGAGGCCATCGGACTGCTGGACCCCGTCGACCTCAACGGAATCTACGCCCTCGACCCGCTCAACGACGTCCTGGCCGAGGCCGGACACGAGCTGGTCGCAGGGCTGGAAGGGTAAGGGCACCAATGACCGCCATCACCGAACCCAGGACCGGGACGAACGCCGTGGAGATCGATTCCATCTCCAAGGTCTTCGGCCGGGGCAGGGGCGCCGTGACCGCCGTCGACGGCATGTCGATCCACGTCGGCACCGGAGAGTTCCTGTCCATCGTCGGGGCCTCCGGCTGCGGCAAGAGCACCCTGCTGTCGCTGGTCGCCGGCCTGGAGGAACCCACCACGGGTTCCGTGGACGTCGGAGACCACCGAGTGGCCATGATGTTCCAGGAGGCCGCGCTCTTCCCGTGGCTGACCGTGGGCGCCAACATCGAGGTCCCCATGAAGGTGAACCGGGTCCCCACGGCCGAGCGCCGCAGGCGCGTGACCGAGCTCCTGGACCTGGTCCGCCTGACCGGCTTCGAACGCAAGCGCCCCCACGAGCTCTCCGGGGGTATGCGCCAGCGCGTGGCCCTGGCCCGCGCCCTGGCCCAGGACGCCGACGTCCTGCTGATGGACGAGCCCTTCGGCGCGCTGGACGCCATGACCCGGGACATTCTCCACGACGAGCTCGAACGGATCTGGCAGGAGAAGTCGCTGACCGTCCTGTTCGTCACCCACAACGTGCGCGAGGCCGTGCGCCTGGGCGACCGGGTCGTGCTGCTGTCCAGCCGCCCGGGCCGCGTCATCGAGGAGTTCACGGTGCACGGCGAACGCCCCCGCCGGATCGACTCCGCGCCCATCGCCGAGCAGGCCGCCGCCATCACCGACCGACTGCGTGAGGAGGTTTCGCGCCATGCCTGAGACCGACGTGCGGGACCGACAGGTCCAGGGGCTCGACGCCCTCGAACTCCAGCCCCAACGCGGCGTCAACGAACGCGGCGCCGGTGAGATCGCCCGGGGGGTGTGGGCCGCGACCTGGCCCAAGCTGGCCGCGGTCGTCATCGTGCTGGCGGCCTGGCAGGCGGTCGTGTGGTCCGGCTGGCGCACCGAGTTCGTGTTCCCCGGCCCGGACCGGGTGCTTCCCACCCTGTTCAACGAGGTCACCAGCCCCGAGTTCTGGACCGCCGTCCAGGTCACCATGCGGCGCGCCTTCGTGGGGTTCGCCCTGGCCCTCGCCGTGGGCGTGGTCGTCGGGCTGGCGGTGTCGCAGTTCAAGCCGTTGCGGACGGCGATCGGCTCGCTGATCACGGGCCTCCAGACCATGCCGTCGATCGTGTGGTTCCCGTTCGCGATGCTGCTGTACGGCATCAGCGAGTCGGCCATCATGTTCGTGATCATCCTGGGCGCGGCCCCGTCGATCGCGGGCGGTCTGACCTCGGGCATCGACTACGTGTCCCCGTCCCTGCTGCGGGCGGGCAAGGTCATGGGTCTGCGTGGGGTCCAGCGCTACACGCTGCTGGTCATCCCGGCCGCGCTGCCCATGTTCGTCACCGGTCTCAAGCAGGGCTGGGCGTTCGCCTGGCGTTCACTGATGGCCGGAGAGCTGCTGGTCATCATCAACCAACAGAACTCGATCGGCTGGGCGCTGAGCCAGGCCCGTCAGCTCAACGACGCCGAGCGGCTGCTCAGCTACATCATCATCGTGCTGGTCATCGGCATCATGATCGACGTCTTCTTCAGCTGGGCCGACCGCTCCCTGCGCCGCCGCTGGGGCATCACCCAGTAGCCAGGGAACCCGAGGGGGAGGGGCCGTGTGTTCGCGAGGGCGCACGGCCCTTCGGCGTCGCGCCCACGGGACGCGACGTCAGACCAACAGCCCGACCAGGTAGGAGATCCCGGTGAGCGTCAGCAGCCCGCCGAGCAGGACTCGTAACGGCTGCTCTCCCAGGCGGCGGCTGAGGGACAGGCCCACCAGCGCGCCGAGCGCGCCGCCGATCCCCAGCGCCAGGCCCACACCCCAGTCGGGGGCGGCGGGGGCGGCGCCGAAACCCACCCGGTCGAAGACGGCGTAGGCGCCCAGCCCCACCACGGATGTGACCAGGGTGGTGGTCAGACCCACCACGGCCGCGCGGGAGGTGGGCCACCCGCCCACCGCGATCAGCAGCGGGGCCAGGACCGACCCCCCGCCGATCCCCACAGCGGCGCCGAGGAGCGCGGCGCCCCCGGCTGCGAGGGCGAGCGGAGCGCCACCCCGCCGGACCCGGGCCTGGGCTGGTTCGGGCCCCGGTCGCGACCTCGTGACCAGCAGCCGGGCGCCCATGAACAGCATGAGCACGGCGAGCAGGCCGCGGAAGAGCGCCGGGTCCGACAGCCACGTCACACGGACAGCGGCACCGGCGATCGCGCAGGGCGCCGCGGCGCACGCGGCGACCAGCATCGCCGTTCCGTGGCCGCGGGTGGAGAGGGCCAGACGTCTCAGTCCGAGCGGGGTGGACACCACGTTGTAGAGCAGGTTGGTGGCGCTGACCGCTGGGCCGTGCAGGCCCAGCACGCCGAGCTGGACGGGCAGGAGCAGCACGGCGCCGGAGATCCCCACCGGAGTGGTGACGGCGGCGACGCAGAAACCGGCCAGGACGGCGAGGAGCAGAGTCACCCCAAAACCCTACTGTAAAGGTAGGAATAAGGGCGTCGGTTCCTCGATCAGCCGTACACCGCGTGGTACAGCTCCACGATCTCCTCGGCGACGGGCACCCTCGGATTGTTGCCGGGCGATCCGGAGGCCAGCGCCTGCTCGGCCATCAGCGGCGCCAGCTCCCACCATCGCTCGACCCCGATCCCGTACTCGCGCGGGGTCGGCACCTCCAGCTCCTGGTTCAGCAGGCGAAGCTCCCACACCAGGGCGCCGGTGGCCTCACCATCGGTGCTGTCCGGGGCGGCCAGACCCATCGCCCGGGCGCAGTCGGCGTAGCGGGAGGGGGCGGAGGGTACCGAGAACTCCGTGACCGCGGGCAGGAGCATGGCATTGGACAACCCGTGGGCCACCCCGAAGTGCGCCCCGAGAGGTCGGCTCATCCCGTGCACCAAGGCGACACTCGAGTTCGAGAAGGCCATCCCCGCCTGGGTGGAGCCCACCATCACCGCCTCCCTCGCGGCCTGGTCGTCCGGGTCGGCGTAGACGGACCGCAGGTGGGTGAAGATCGTACGCATCGCCTCGCGCGCGAACCCGTCCGAGACCGGGTTGGCCCGGGCACTCACGTACGCCTCGATCGCGTGGGTCAGGGCGTCCACCCCGGTGTCGGCGGTCAGTCGCCGGGGCATGCCCAGCGTGAGTTCGAAGTCCACCAGCGCGGCTCGGGGCAGCATCGCCAAGCCAGAGCAGAGCATCTTCTCCCCGGACTCGGAGTCGGTGATGATGCTGTGGCGCGTGCACTCCGAACCGCTGCCCGCCGTGGTCGGCACCGCCACCACCGGCAGAGCGAGGGCGTCGGTGACCACCGGCGCCCGGTAGTCGCGCATCCGCCCGCCGTGCGCGCCCAGCAGGGCCACCGCCTTGGCAGTGTCGATGGGGCTGCCACCGCCCACACCGACCAGGGAGTCGAAGCCGCCCTCCCGAAGCGTCCGCACCCCCTCCTCCACCACGGCGGTCGTGGGGTCGGGAACGGTGTCGGCGAACACCCTCGGGGAGAGGCCGGACTCCTTGAGGCCGGCCAGGAGTCGGTGGAAGAACGGCTGCTCCGCGATGAAGGGGTCGGTCACCAGGAGCGGACGGGACAGTCCGAGGGAGTCCAGGGTCCCGGCCAGTTCGGCCGAGGACCCCGCGCCCACGCGGATGACCTGGGGCAGGACGATGGAAGCGGACACTCGGGGTACCTCCGGGGGACGGGAGTACGGGCACCGGCGGCGCCCCCCGGGGTGCCGGGGCCACGGCTCGCCGCCCGGTACCTACCCCGCTCTCCGATTCGACTCCTCCCGCGCCGTACCGATTTCGTACCGCCTCGGTGACGCACGGTCCCCGAGTGGGCGGAGGGCCGGGCGCCAGGCCCGGCCCTCCGGCAGGTGTTCGACGGCGCTGGTCCGGTCAGGTGTGCACGAGCGGCGTGTCCACCAGGTGCTCGGCCACGAACCAGGCCTCCAGCTCGTTGGTGCGGATGACGTCGGAGACCAGGACGTCGTTGGTGCCGTCGTCGCCCATCTCCTGCACGCGTGCCGCGGCGTCGTGGCAGTCATCCAGGACGGCCTCGTGTGCCTCCAGCAGCCTGGAGAGCATCGCCGGGACCTCCTCGACCCCGTTCGGCGGGCGCGGGATACTGGTCAGCTCCGCGACGTGCCTCGGGTCGCCCACCGCGACCCCGCCCAGGGTCTGGATGCGCTCCGCGACGGTGTCGATCAGCGCCGTCTGCTCCTCGGCGTGCTTGTCCATCAGCAGGTGCAGCTGGTAGAAGGTGTGCCCGCGCATCAGCCAGTGGTGCTTCTTGTACATGTCGTGCAGGATGCGGAGGTCGCTCAGCACCTGGTTGAGCCGCTGACACGAGTACATGCGCGTGTCGTAGGACAGACCGACCGGTAGCTGACGGACCGTCCCGAACTGCTGGATCTCCTCACCCCTCTGGTGAAGCCACGGCTGGCTGCTGCGCGGCTTGGGTGTCTGGCTCGAACTCTGGTCGGCGGTGGTCACTACGGGTTCCCCCTCCGGGTCGGTGTGCTGCGTGGAACAGAAGAGCTCCGCCAGCCAGTCTTGGTCACCGACCGTTGTCGGGAGAGAAAACGCACGCCATGTCAGGGCAAGGATTCAGGAGTTGTCCCGGTCGAACGCGACGGGGAGCGCGAACAGCCCGTGCATGATCATGCTCGGCCACCACCGCAGCTCGTCCTCGTCCACGGCCAGACGCAGGCCCGGGAGCCTCTCCAGGACCGCGGTGACGGCCACCCGCGCCTCCACACGGGCCAGCTGCGCGCCCACGCAGAAGTGGGCCCCGTGTCCGAAGGACAGGTGTGAGGCCCCGCGCCGGGGGTCGAAGACGTCCGGGTCCTCGTAGCGCCGCGGGTCGCGCCCGGCGGCCAGCAGTGACACCAGCACCGGTTCCCCGGCCTCCAGGCGAACCCCGCCCACGGTCGTCGGCTCACCCGGGAAGCGCCAGGTCGCGTTCTGCAACGGGCTCTCGAGCCGCAGCGACTCCTCGATCGCCGGGCCCACGAGTTCGTGGTCGGCGCGCAGACGCGCCATCTCCTCGGGGTCGCGCAGCAGGAGCAGGAGCATGTTGCCGATCAGCGCGACCGTGGTCTCGTGCCCCGCCACCAGCAGCAGGAACGCCGTCGAGGTCACCTCGTGACGGGAGAGTTCACCGGACCGGTGGGCCTCCACCAGGTCACCCAGGAGGTCGTCGGAGGGCTCGCGCAGCCGCGCCGCCACCAGCCCGTCAAGATAGGCGTCGAACCAGTCGGTGGCCGCGCCGATCGCCTCGTACTCGTCCGGGGAGGAGGAGTCGATCACCGCCGCCTGCCGGTGGAACTCGGCCCGGTCCTCCTCCGGCACCCCGAGGATGTCGCAGATGATCGCGATCGGAAGGGGGTAGGCCAGGTCGCGCACCAGGTCCGGTGCCTCCTCCTTCGTCAGTGCGTCCAGGAGCTCACCGGTGATCCGCTCGGCGCTCTCCCGCAGGGACCTGACCCGGCGGGGGGTGAACGCCCCACTGGTCACCTTCCGGAGTCGGGAGTGGTCGGGAGCGTCCACGTTGACCATGCTGCGCACGAGGCTGGGACGGTGGTCGAAGGGCAGCCCCAGCCCGGCCCGGTACCAGGTCGCGTTGGCGCGCCCGGGGTCCTTGAGCATGTTCGGGTCGGCCAGCACCGACCGGGCGTCGTCGTACCGGGTCACCAGCCAGGCCCAGGCGCCACCGGGCAAGTCGATCCGGTGGACGGGCGCGTGGTCGCGCAGCCAGCGGTAGGCCGGGTGCGGGTCCGCCTCGAACTCGGGTCCGTGCAGTGCGGGGGGTGTGCGGGTCATCGTCGGCCTCTCCACAGGGATGCGGTTCTCCCGTTTCCTACCCACCCGGGAGGCGCCGTGTCGCGGTTGCGGAGTACGGGGGCGCCGCGCCTCGGAACCCCCGTGGCGCCGCCGGGAACGGGCTCAGGGTGCCACCGCGCAGGCGGTCTCCAGGACGAACCTCGGCCAGGGGCGGTGGGGGTCGTGGCCGGTCAGTTCGCGGACGCGCCGCAGCCGGTACCGCAGGGTCTGGGCGTGGACGTGCAGCGACTCCGCCGCCGTGGTGGCCGCGCCCGCACGGAAGTAGGCGTGCAGTGTGTCCAGCAGGTGGCGGTGGTCGTGGGTCAGCAACGGGCCCAGAACCACGTGGCGCACCGTCGACGGCGCTACCCCGCCACCGTTGAGCAGGGACAGCACACACGCGTCGGAGTCGCGCAGCAGGTCGTGCGAGCCGAAGGCGTGTGGGGGAGCGGTCTCCACGGCGCCGTCGGCCAGCCGGTACGCGGCGGACAGGTCCGCCAGTCCGCGCGGATCCAGGGCGCAGCCCCGCCATCCCCGCGCCAGTACGGTCCGGGTGATCCGCTCGGCGTCCTCGGGCGCGGCCAGGACGACCACCCGGCCCGAACGCGTGGTCACCAGGGCGTCGGCTCCTGCCGGTGAGGCCTCCGCGACCAGCTCCATCCCCACAGCCACCGTGACGTCCTCGGCGCGCACGGGTTCGGCGACCACCAGCACCGCCGGGTCGGGCGGGGCGATGCCCAGGGTCCGCGCCCGGTCCCGGATGGCACCCCGGGACGCCTGGCGGCCGATCAGCAGGTCGTCGAGGAGCGCGCGCCGGGCACGTTCCCGATCCGCGTCCAGCCGTTCGGCGGCCTCGGCGTGCCCCGTCTCCAGGCTCTCGGAGATCTGGTCGAGGGAGGCCAGCCACAGTTCGCTCAGAGCGAACACGTCGGCGGCGTCGAGCCTGTCGCCCGCCTGATCGCGCAGCAACCGCGCGGCGGCGGCCGATCCGACCCGGTGCGCCCGCACCACGGCACCGATCGAACGGCCGTCTGCGGCCCGTGCCCGGCCGATCCCACGGAGCCGCTCCACGTCCTCCGGAGGCAGGCGACGGTCCCCGCGCACCCACAGCTCCAGGGACCGGGCGACCAACCAGCCGGTGATGGCCCGCACCTCCGCCAGCTGGGATCCGTGCAGCGCTCGGTAGGCGGGCACCTCCGTGTGGACCTCGGCGACGATCCGCTCCACCAGCCCGGCCCGGTCTCGCTCCAGCTCAGCGCTGACCCGTACGCGTTCCTCGCGGCCCATGCCCCTCCTCGTCCCGCGCCGACGATCCTCCGGCGGGACCGCGCCGAGCGCGACACCTCGTCCTCCGGGCGGGCGGGCAGCCTATCGCCACATCCGGCGCACGCCGAGACCGGCCATCCGGGTAAAAACCGTGCACATGTGCGGCGCAGCCTCAGAGGTCGACCCCCGCTGACATGGCAGTATGCGCACACAGGCCCGGTATAGAGCACGAGTCCAACACCGAGCGTCGGCGTGCCGGGCGCGCCGGGCACACCGGTCGGCCGGGAGAACGGCCGGGCCGGACGGGGAAGACGGGGGATGAGGACGATGACGGTTCCCGGCATCGCGCTGAACAACGGGCTGCAAATGCCGCAGCTGGGTTTCGGCGTGTGGCAGGTGCCCGACGACGCCGTGGGCGAGGCGGTCTCACACGCCCTCGCGGCGGGCTACCGCAGTATCGACACCGCCGCCGCGTACGGCAACGAGGAGGGGGTGGGCGAGGCGCTGCGCCGGTCGGGGCTCCAGCGGGAGGACCTGTTCGTCACCACCAAGCTCGCCAACGCCGACCACGGCTACGACTCCGCTCTGCGCGCCTTCGACGCCAGCCTGGAGCGGCTCGGCCTGGACATGGTGGATCTCTACCTCATCCACTGGCCGCTGCCCGAGCGCGACCTCTACGTGCCCACCTGGAAGGCGCTGGAGCGCCTGTACGCGGAGGGCCGCGCCCGCGCCATCGGCGTGTGCAACTTCAAGCGCACGCACCTGGAGCGGGTCATGAAGGAGGGCGGGATCGCCCCCATGGTCAACCAGATCGAACTGCACCCGCTGCTCTCCCAGGGGGAGATGCGGGCCTTCGACTCCGCCCACAACATCGCCACGGAGGCCTGGAGCCCGCTCGGGCAGGGCGAACTCCTCCGCCACCCGCTGATCACGCGGATCGCCGAGGAAATCGAACGGACCCCGGCGCAGGTGCTTCTGCGGTGGCACGTCCAGTTGGGCAACGTGGTCATCCCGAAGTCGGTGACGCCGGAGCGCATCCGCGCCAACTTCGAGATCTTCGACTTCGAGCTCTCGGACGAGGACATGGCCCGGATCGACGGTCTCGACCAGGAGCACCGGTTCGGCCCCGACCCGGACAGCTTCGACGGAGACTGAGCCGCGCGGCCGACCGGTGACCGGGGGCGGCGCGGCTCGCGGCGTCGCCTAGCGGAGCTCGCGGAGCCTGCGGGCGCCGGACAGGGTGGCCTCGATGCCGTCGCGGCGCACACGGGCGACGTACACGCCACCGCCGACGAAGATCGCGAGGAAGAGCCCGACCACTGCGGTCAGGGCCAGGACGGACAGCACGGAAGTGATCATGCGGTCATGATAGCCGCATGTCGGACGACGCTCTCACCGGGGGAGTCCCGGGTGCGTGCCGAGCGAGACGGAGGGTCCGCCGATGGACCAGACACCGCACGAGATCATCAACCCGCTCTCCCTTCCCGACCCCGTGGGCTATTCACACGCCCTCGTGGTGGCCCCGGGCCGCACGGTGTACGTGGGCGGACAGATGGCCCTGCGTTCCGACGGGGTACTGACCGGTGACTCACTGGTACAGCAGTTCGACCACGCGCTCGCCAACGTGGTGGAGGCGCTGAGAACGGCGGGGGCCGAACCCGCTCACGTGGTGAGCATGCGCGTCTACACCACCTCGGTGGGCGTCTACCGGGTCAACCTCAAGGCACTGGGATCGATCTACCGCCGCCACATGGGTCGCTACTACCCGCCGATGGCGGTCCTGGGCGTCACCGAGTTGCTGGAGGAGGGGGCCCAGATCGAGCTGGAGTGCGTGGCGGTGGTCCCGGACTCGCGTGACGGCGCGGAGTTGGACGAGGGGCGTCCCCGCGAACTCGTGGAGGAGGTCGACGACCCCTTCGCGGACGCCCCGGCGACCGCGGAACCCGGGGAGTTCTCCCGGGACACGCGGCCCTGATCACGGCGGGTGGGCGCGGTGCCCCGGCCGGGGACGGTCGGGGCACCGCGCTGGCGCTCAGCGCTCGTGGGAGCGCACCAGGAGCACCGCCACCACACACACCGCCATCCCGGCCAGCGCGCCCGCGCCCACCGGGTCGCCGAACATCAACCACGTCCACACGAGCGTGGTGGGCGGGGTCAGGTAGAGCAGCGCGGACACCCGCGCCACGCTGGTTCGTGCCAGGTTGATCCAGTACAGCCCGTAGCCGCCCAGCGTGGACAGAACGACCACCCACGCCACCGCGGCCCAGAACCCCGCCGTCATGGGCGGGGCCAGGGTGCCCGTCGAGGCGGCGAGCCCGGTGAACAGGATCGCGCTCACCGCGCACTGCACGGCCAGTGCCTCCACCACGCTCCCGCCGGGACGCGATCTGCGCTCCACGAGGGTGGCGGCCACCAACGAGAGCATGGCGCCGAACGGGAGCGCGTACGCCCACCAAGGGGCGGACCCGGCCTGGAGCAGGTCCGAACCCACCACCATGCCCACACCGACCAGGCCCACCGCCAATCCGACGACCTGGCGCCCGCGCACCCGCTCACCGAGCAGGGGGACGGCGAGCGCGGTGGCCACCATGGGTTGGAGGGCGGCGACGAGCGCGCTCGTCCCGGTGGCCACCCCGGCTTCGGCGGCCGCCACCACCCCGTACAGGTACCCGGCCTGGGCCAGGAGCCCGAGCACCGCGTGCAGTGCCATGTCCCGGCCGCGCATCCGGGCCCCGCGCCACAGGCACCAGGCCACGAGCAAGCCGCCCACGACGAGGAACCTCCACGCGAGGAGGGTGGTCGCCGGGGCCTGCCGGGTGCCCAGTTCGGCCCCGACGAACCCCGAACTCCACATCACGACCAGCCCCGAGGCCAGCAGGAAGGGGATCAGGGGTCGGGCGGTCGAGCGGGTCCGTGTGCGTGAGGTCATGACGTCCATGCCGCAGAGGTAAACACACCGGTCGGTATACTCACAATGTAGTCACCGACCGAAGGAGCGCATCATGGCCGGCATCACCCGGGAACCGCGGCTGACCCCCGCCGCTCGCCGCGTCCTGGACGTGGCGACCGACCTCTTCTACACGCGGGGGATCAACACGGTGGGCATGGAACTGGTCGCCGAACGCGCCGGGGTCACCAAGAAGACCATCTACGACCGGTTCGGCTCCAAACAGCGGCTGGTCGTGGCCTACCTGCGGGCACGGGACACCCGTTGGCGCGACTTCCTCGACACCCACATGGACCCCGCCGCCTCCCCGCGTGCCCGGATCGGGGCGACCTTCGAGGCCCTGGACGCGTGGATGCGGCAGGAGAACCAGCGCGGCTGCGCCATGGTCAACGCCTACGCCGAGCTCTCCGACCCCGAACACCCCGGCCGCACCGTGGCCGAGGAACAGAAGCGGTGGCTGCGCGACCTGTACACCGACCTCGCCCGTGAGGGCGGAGCCACCGGCCCCGAGGCACTGGGCGAGGTCCTGGCGATGCTCCACGAGGGCGCCGTCGTCGCGCGCAACGTCACCGGCGTCGCCGACGCCGCCCTGACCGCGCGCGCGGCCGCCGACACCCTGCTCACCACGAACGGGGTGGGCGCCTAGAGGTAGCCCAGCCTGGACAGTTCGTGACGCGCCACCTCGTGCACGTCACCGTGGTCCTTGCGGGTCAGCCGCTCCCGCCACGAGCCCACGCCCCAGGAGTGGTCGGTCAGCAGCTCACTGGCCGAGACCCGGGCGCCGGTGAAGTCCAGGAGCCTTTCGGAGGTCTCGATCTCCTGGCCGTGCACGTCCTCGTAGCGCAGGGTCATCAGCTGTTCCGGGCCGATCTCCTGGCGCAGCCTCGCGGACATGCGCACCGCGCCCCGCCAGCGCATCGCGCACTTGGTCGCCACCGAACCCTCGGTGAAGTCGTCCAGGTCCGACTCCTCCTCCAGGCCGAAGAAGTGGTTGGGGAACTCGTGGTCCAGCTTCATGAAACTGGGCTTGAGCCAGGCCAGCGAGCGCTCGTCCTCCATCATGTCCGCCACAACGTCACGGCCGTCGCGGATGATCTGGACGAAGCGCGCGTCGGGGAACGCGGCGTACAGGGCACTCGCCGAGTACAGGAGGTCGGGGCTGGCGTCACCGTAGCGGAGGGCGGCGGCGCTGTGCTCGCACGGTTCGGCGGAGGCGTTGGCGGGCACCCGGGCACCGGGGCCCGGGCATCTGGGACAGGTCAGGGGGGTGAGCTGCCAGGTCTCGGCGTAGGCCTCGCGCAGCAGGCTCGCGGTTCCGGACACCTTCTCCTGAGCGAGGGAGGGGCGCCTGGCCACGGCGTAGACGGCGTTGAGCACGCCCGAGGAACCGGCACCGAGATGGAAGCCGGGCGCGCGGGCCAGGGCGTGGGCGATCACCGGAACCCCGGAGTGGGGGGCACCGAGCACGAACACCGGGCGCTCCACCTTGGTCCCGTTGACCACGAGGATGTAGGAGGGCTGCTTCATGATTGTGTCGTATTTTTGCACCCTTTGCCCTTCTCGTGTGCATCGGTCGGGGCCTGGCGGCACCCGCCCCACACGTTCCCCGAGGTTAAGGGCAGGATCGGTCCAGAAAGCGCCGTGCTGGGCCAAGACCGGGGAAAGCCGTGCAAAGACGCTGTAAGAATGGGGTATGGCCTCGATGACCGACGACACCACGCCGTTCGCCGACCCGGAGGGGTTCGAACACGCGGCCGAGCTGCTCGCCTCCGCGCGGCGCATCACCGTCCTGACCGGCGCCGGAGTGTCCACGGACTCCGGTATCCCGGACTTCCGTGGCCCCCAGGGGCTGTGGACCACCGACCCCGACGCCGAGGCGATGTCGGACATCGACAGCTACATGGGCGACGTCGACGTGCGCCGCCGAACGTGGCTGGCCCGCCGCTCCCACCAGGTCTGGAAGGCCGGACCCAACGCGGCCCACCTCGCCCTGGCCGATCTGGCCGCCGCCGGGCGCCTGCACGCGCTCGTCACCCAGAACATCGACGGTCTGCACCAGCGCGCCGGGGTCCCCGAGGACGAGGTCATCGAGGTCCACGGCACCATGCTCCGGGTGATGTGCATGTCCTGCGGACTGCGCACCCCCAGCACGGAGGTGCTCGCGCGCCTGGACGAGGAGTCCGACCCGCACTGTTCGGTGTGCGGAGGAATCCAGAAGACGGACACCGTCTCCTTCGGCCAGCGCCTGGACCCCGAGATCATCGAACGCGCCGCCCAGGCTGCCCGCGAGTGCGACGTGTTCGTGGCGATGGGCACCTCGCTGACCGTCCACCCGGTGGCCGGGCTGTGCGACGTCGCCATGATGGGGCGGGCCCCTCTGGTGGTCGTCAACGCCGAACCCACCCCCTACGACGACTACGCCAGCGCGGTCCTGCACGACCCCATCGGCGACCTGGTCCCGGCGTTGGTCAGGCGCGCCCTGGCGGGCTAGGGCAGGTCGTCCGGAAGCGGCCCGGCGGAGCCCCCCAGGGACCCGGAGTGCTTGATCGGTCGCGATGGCGCGGACTGGTTGACGGGCAGGGAGGGTGTGACGCTCCAGAGCTCCTCCCCGGGATGGCTTTCCAGTTGCCCGAGGAGCGTCATCAGTTCTCCGCGGAGCCGCTGGAAGGAGTCCCAGACCTCCTGCGGGGTGGTGGGGCTCCTGTGCACGCCACGGAGTGCCTTCTGAACCATCTGGGAGAGCTTCAGGCGGGAGTCCGGGCCCAGATGGTTGGGCCAGGAACGCAGGTCCTCCAAAGCCTGGCGAAGGACTGTGAGCACCACGCGGTCCGGCTTGTCGCGGAACAGGAGCCCCGAGTAGCTGCTCAGCCGCTCGCTCACCAACTCCGTCGGAAGCAGGTCGATCGGCTCCAGACGCAACCGGAGTACCTCGTGGGACTCGATCCACGGCTTACGGCCCTCCGCCGTGTACCAGGTGCCCAGGTCGTCTGAGATGTGCTTCAGGTAGGGGGTCAGGACCAGAGCCAGACGGGACGCCGTTCCGTTGGCACGCAGGGCCATCGACCGGAGCAACCGTGAGGTGACCGTCCCACTGGGGACCGTCACCTCGTACGGGTTGATGTTCGCTGCCTCTCCGGAGACGTCCGCGCGCAGCTCGAAGCCCACAGCCTCGCCCACGTTGAAGGGTTCGCCCCGCTCACGTGTCAGAACCGTGACCGGTTCACTTCCCTCCCAGTAGCCGAGGTGTCGCATACGCAGGGTGCCCAGGACCCCGAACCACTGGGGAGCGGGGAGGGCGCGCCACAGAGCGACGGTCTTACGCCAGGAGTGCCATGGGTTCTTTTCACCCGGGAAGAGCGTTTCCAGCCGCACGGGTTCGTCGAGGACCAGAACCAACAGGGTGAGCAGGTTGGCCGTGTAGCGGCCCTCCCGGTCCGAGACGGAGAAGCGCTGTGGCTCGTATCCTGCGAACGAGCGGTTGGCCGCGGGGAAGGGCGCCTCCTGGAAGAGATCGAGAAGCAGTTCCCGGAACTCCTCCCGCAGGTCCGGTTCCCTCTCCAGCAGTCGAGACAGGAGCTCGTCCAGGAAGGTCACCACCCTGTCCCGGCCCGCGTAGGCGGCGAAGGACGCCAGCGCGTACAGCTCACCGTCGTCCAGGTGCAGGGCCCGGCTCCGGCGACGGGACACCCGGGCGCGGTCCTCGACCAGCTCCTCCAGGGCCGCCACCACCATGCGGGCCACCAGGTACTCCCCGAAGGTGGCGTGGAGGAACTCGAAGGCGCTGCTGGTGCCGTCCGTGGTCCTGGAACGCGCCTCGTGGACGAAGAAGAACCGTCCCAGCACCTGGTGGGCTGGAGCGATCTGACCGTGCAGATCGGCGTTGTCGGGTGTCTCGGCGGCCTCCGGCATGAGGACGGCCAGATCCGCGTCCAGTTCCTCCGCGCGCACGCTCTGGCGTCCGCGTGCGAACATCGCCATCGCGGCCACCTCCAGACGCCGCAGCTCGTCCTCGATCGCCCGGGCGAGGTCCCGGCCGCCCAGGTGGGGCCGGTGCTTGTCCACCTCCCGCCGCGCGAACATGGTGAGCAGCCGCTCGTACAGCTCTCCGTGGGAGAGGGTGTCCGAGGCGTTGAGCAGTGCGTTGCCGTGGGCGTCGTAGATGAGCAGCATGATCAGGAGGAGGGGCTGCTCGGCGAGATCGCGGTAGCGGAGCACCGCCTCCGGCGTCAGGGGCCGCAGTTTCGAGGCGTCGTTCGCCTCGTTCCACACCCGAAGCATCTGCTCGATCTGGGCGTCGTCGAAGGGCTCCAGCCGGATGACCGTGGTCAACGGGGGGAACCGGGTCCGGTCCGCCACCAGGGTGCGGCTGGTGACGATCACGACCACCGGCTGCCCCATGTGCTCCTGCTTCTCCTGGAACTCCTGAACTCGCTCCAGGTAGTCGGACCGGTCGACCCCGGTCGCTTGGAGGAGTTCGTCGAATCCGTCCAGGATGATGACGGGCAGCGCACCGTCGGCGTCGTCGGCCAACTCCCGCCAGGACACGGTGGCGTGCAGATCCGCCCGTAGCCCCTCCTCGATCTGGACGTGCAGAGGCGCGTTGGGGCTGACCGCGCGCAGCTCCACGCGGATGGGGAGGAAGTCCTCCGGCGGCAGTTGGGCGGCGAGCATCTCGGTGAACTTGGACTTGCCCGCGCCGGGGTGGCCCAGAACCACAGTGGGGTGTTCGGTGGCACGGGGGTGTGTGATCAGGGAGGCCACGATCGTCTGGAGATCGTCCTGGACGGGAAACTCCCGCCACCAGTCGTCACTGGCGGGGCTGCTGTTCTCGCGTGCCATGGTGATCCGCCCGCGCGGTGGGATGTATCCCGCCCGGAGCGAGGGGAGAACCAGCCCGGCCGGGGCGTCGTCGGAACGCAGGATCGGCCGGTTGAGCACCGCCTGGTAGGAGGCAGTGAGTTCCTTCCTCCTCCGGGTGACCGGGCGCGTCGAGCTGATGCGGACCAGTTGTTCGTGCAGGTCGGAGAGGCCGGTGCCGATCTCCTGACGGGTCCGCTCCTGCTCGCTCGTGTGCAGCCACATGCCGAACTCGGGAACCTCGGCACCCAACCGTCGGATGTTCTCGTCCAGACGCCCCGGTACCACCTGGGCCATGGAACTCCGGAACTTCCTCATCAGATGGTGGTCCCAGGTGATCCCGTGCCGCTCGGCCACCGCGAGAGAACAGAAGAAGTCCGTGAGGTGGGCGGCCACACCCTTCATGTACTCCGCAGTCACCGAGCCGTGCTTCCTGCGACTGCCGGAGTGTGTGATCGGGAATGACAGCCCCGGTCCCGGGATCTCCACGAGACGTTCCCGCAACAACGTGAACTGCTCCTCCGAGGTGATCTCCAGGTCGTCCAGCCCGAAGGGCATCCCGATCCTGGTGAACACCTCCTCCGCCGACTCGAACACCGACGTGATCACCAGAATCTGGTGGGCCGCCTGGATCTTCTCGGTACGGGACATCCGGCTCTCGCCCCGGAGTCGGCCGCCCAGCCCCTCCAACAGCTGGCGGCCCCTGCTCACCAGGGCGCCGCGCACCCCGAAGACGTCGGGGACCCCCACCAGCCCCAGTCCACCGTCCGCCACCTTCTCCGCGAGGTCCAGTGCCTCCGAATCGCTGTTGCCGAGGATCCTCAGCGCGTCACTGTAGGTGAGCCGTCTGGCCATCGGGTCGGTGCCTCTTCCTCGTCCGGGGGTGCCTGGGGGCGGGAACGCGATCGGACCCGACACCGGGGGTGGCGTCGAGTCCGCACGTCAGAAGGGGTTTCGCGAATATGGGGTTGTCCCTTGGATGAGCGCCCACGGGGGAGCGGACGCTCACGAGGGGTGAGACGCCCTAGGGCAGCTGCCAGTTCACCGGGTCGGCGCCCTGTTCCCTGAGCATCTCGTTGGTCCTGCTGAACGGCTTGGAGCCGAAGAAGCCGTTGCGAGCCGAGAGCGGGCTGGGGTGCGCGGACTCCACGCACGGGATGCCCGGCATCAACGGGCGCAGGTTGCGGGCGTCACGGCCCCACAGGATCGACACGAGCGGCTTGCCCCGCTCGGCCAGCGCCCGGATGGCCTGCTCGGTGACGGCCTCCCAGCCCTTGCCCCGGTGCGATCCGGCGTTGCCCGGAGCCACCGTCAGGACCCGGTTGAGTAGCAGGACACCCTGCTGGGTCCACGGGGTGAGGTCACCGTTGGAAGGCATGGGGGTACCCAGGTCCTCGCCCATCTCCTTGTAGATGTTGCGCAGGCTCGCGGGGAGGCGGACCTCGGGCGCCACCGAGAAACTCAGGCCGACGGCGTTCCCGGGCGTGGGGTAGGGGTCCTGGCCCACGATCAGCACGCGCACGTCGTCGAAGGGCTGTTGGAAGGCACGAAGGACGTGGTCCCCGGCGGGCAGGTAGGTGCGGCCCTCGGCGACCTCCTGACGGAGGAAGTCGCCCATAGCGGCGATCTGCGGGGCGACCGGCTCCAGCGCCTTCGCCCAACCGCTGTCCATGATCTCGTGCAGGTCCTTGTTCGGCATGGCCAGAACACTAGCGCCAGCCACGGACAACCAGGTCCGGTTCGGCCTCTCTGGCCGCCACACCCGCCCCATCGCAGCGGGCACGGATGGTCACCGGAAGACGCGAGCTCCAGGGAGGACCCTCTCCGGGGGAGACAGGGGTCCATCCCGATCACCCAGATGGATCCGACGGAGGGCTCGCACGGGCGGCGGAAACCGACCGCCGGTCGGTGAAGAACGGGAGAGGTGTGCTCACGGGCGCAGCTTTCCACTCCTTCTGGCACGTGCAGGTGATCCGAATGAAGCCAGACGGCCACCGTTGGTGTGGGCGAGCGTCCAGCTCCAGCGGCACCGTGACCCTGAGTGTCATCGTGGACTGCGACCCGAGGGCCAAGGAGCCCCTGCGACCGGGCATACGTCTCTGACACCGCGCCTGCGCCTCGGATCGAGAGACAGGACACCAGGGTCCGTCCCGTGCGGGGCGGATCCCACGCCGGCCACCGGCTGACCGCCGCGCCGCCCGCGCGTCAGTGCTCCGGGCGGCGGCGAATCCTCGATGACTCCTATGGAATGTTCACATAAGCGTGGTGATCAGCCAATCAGCGGCAACGTACAACAACGTGAGGACGAGGCCAATCCTGAGGATCGAGGCGGCAACCAGGAAAATGCGGTCAACAGCACGGAACCGGTGATTCTGGGACACGATGCGGTCCTGCTTCTCTGACAGGTGCCGCTCCAGTTCCTCCCGCTTCTCGATTGCACGTTGTTCCACTTCGGAAGAGCGCTTGACCAGGCTGTCGAAATGTTGTTTCGCCTGTTGTGCGTTGACGACGGGATTGAGTTGTTCCGGGTAGTCGCTGGCTGGCAGGTATCCGTAGATGCGCTTCTCGCACTTGCGGGCAGCTTCCAAGCGCTCCTGGAAGGAGGAGCGCTCGATCTCAAGTGCCTGCTTTCTCCTTTCGCGAATAAGGTCTGTGGTCACCATGTCGTCGGTGGCGTGGATGGAGCGTTTTCTGAGGTCGACCACCATCCAGCCAAGAGCGAGGAAGGCTGGAATCGAGACAATAATCAGTATCGTGAACCAGATGGATTCGTAGGGCACTACTATTCACCCATCCCCTTGTCCTCTGCTTCGTTCTCCGAAGCGGGCTTGGTGGCTCTTCTTGCGTGTTCCAAGATACCTTTTATCTCGGTGGATCTTATTGCGGCGTGGGGTGTGTTCTTTGCAGGACCCGTGGCTCTTGGGGAAAGGGGGTGTCGGGGTGAGGTCTGGACGTCTGATGAACTTCCCGTGCCGATTTCATTCCGCGTTGGTCCAGGGGTGATTTGCTGCCGCTCTTGCCCCTGTGTGTCGGGTGATTGTGTGGAATAAATCTCCAGGATCTCCCTGCTCACTTCGGTGTGGAGGTCAAGTGTCCCTTTGTATGGGGCCAGTAGTTCCTCCTCCGTTGCCTGTGAGTTCTTGACGGCCTCCTCTTTCATGGTGTGGAGTTCCTCAGAAACCGATTGTAGTGGCCCCTGGAGTCTTCTGGCATTTTTGACGTACTCGTTCCCCTCGTCGACTCCTGCCCGAAGGATGTCCCTGTCTTCCTCAGGAAAGTCAGAGAGGCTCAAGATGTCATAGGTTCCGTCTTCCTTCTTTGTCGCTGCTCCCAGGTCTACCAGGGTTTTCATGGTTCGATGGAACTTCGCGATCCTTGCTCTCTGTCTGGCCGGAATCTCGGCGCAGGCAGCCAAAGAGATGTCGGTCTGCTCTGCCTCGCTTTTCTCGGCAGAAATTCTGTCCGTGGAGAGGCTCTTTTTGCTGTCTTCGATCTGTTCCTGGCCGGAGAGGATGTTGGCTCGCGTGTTGTCCTCGCTCTCCTCCATCTCCAGATCCGAGATTTCTGTTCGGGTCTTGTCGTTCTGGAGTTTTGCTTTGACCAGCTTGCGGCTGGATATCACGGCCCAGGTTGCCAGGCCGCCTACCGTGGCGAGCGCAGCGGGGGTCGCTGTGGCGACGAGGGTGGTGAGCATGGTTAGCTCCTATCTCTGACTGTCAGATTGTTCCTCTGTGGCAGACCCCTGTTAGGGCGTGTGGTCGCCGAGAATCGTTTTGGCGTCACTTTCGGAACTCTCTCGCGATTTCAGTAGGTCCTTCCTCGCGTAGCTGACGCTGCCGTGCTGCCCTTCCTCAGGCATTTTGCTCACCTCGTTTTCGAGTGTCATGACCCTTGCTTTGAGCGATGCTTCTGCTCTGGCTATTTCGATCTGCGTTTCGTGAATCTCGTCCAGTTTTTCCTCCAGGGTGTCCATGTAGTCCATGTCCGGTGTGAGAACGTCGGACTTCTCGATCGCGACTTTGTGGGACGCGTAGGCGGCAGTCAGTAGGACTGATGCCGTGATGATCAGGATCATTATCACGGAGGGCAACATGAGTTATCTCTCCATCTCTTCGGGTTTTTCGGTCGATTTGTTTCTGTTGGTTGCCTGGGGGGTGGGCTTCTTCCGACGTTTTCCGCCCCGGGGTGCTTTCGGGGTCGGGCCGTTCTTGGTCCGGTCGGATGCTGTCTCTGGGGGCTGGGCCTCCGGTTCGGCTGATTGCGCCTTGAGGCGCTCGGATGCCTTTTCGACGATGGAGGTGAAGTCCTTGTCCTCAAACAGGACCTGCTTCTTTGCGTCGTCCCCCCAGGCTTTCACCTGTTTGTCTATGTCGCTGCGTCGGGACTGGCGATCCGAGAGCTTCCCGCTGACGTCCTGGGCGGATCTTTCCAGGTTCTTGGAGATTTTCGAAATAGTATTCTCTATCTGCCTCTCATCCCCGGAAAGATAGGCTTTCTTGCTCTCGAGCTGCTTCCGTTTCTCGTTCTCGGATGCACGCCCAAATCTGCTGCCGATGATGGTCCCGGCCAGGGTGGCGCTTATGATGCCCAGGCGGAGTTCTGTGAGAAAATTATTTGACATTCTGGCCTTGTGGGGAGCTGTGTGTTGACCGGGTCTGGTGTCCCGGTTTCTGCTTTCCGGTCTCAGGGGGGGAGGAGGCTCGCAGCGGAGCTCGGTTCGGGTGGTCGTGGCGGCGGTCCTGCTGAGCGCCGTGGGCAGGACGCCAGATCGCTTTTTACCAGGGTTTCGCGGCGGGAGACGACAGCCGGTGTGGCCGCATGCGGCCAGCTGCTTGACCCACGACGAAAGCCCCCGCGTTGGCACGGGGGCTTTCGGAGCGGGGGAACGGCTACTCGGCGCGCCACCCTCCCTGGCGGTCGGCGAGGTTGAGCGCCGTGGTCACCAGGGGCACGTGGCTGAAGGCCTGCGGGAAGTTCCCCACCTGGCGGCCGGCCCCGGGGTCCCACTCCTCTGCGAGCAGGCCGACGTCGTTGCGCAGGGAGAGCAACCGCTCGAACAGCTCACGGGCCTCCTCCTGGCGGCCGATGGACAGCAGGGCGTTGGCCATCCAGAAGCTGCACGCCAGGAACGCGCCCTCGTCACCGGGGAGCTGGTCGGCGGAGTTCTCCAGGTCCGTGCGGTAGCGGAGCACGAAACCGTCCACCATCAGGTCCTCGCGGACCGCCTCGATGGTGCCGACCACGCGGGGGTCGTCGTAGGGCAGGAAGCCGACCTCGGGGATGAGCAGCAGGGCGGCGTCCAGCTCCTTGCTGCCGTAGTACTGGGTGAAGGTGTTGCGCTGGGGGTCGTAGCCGTACTCGCACACCTCGGCGTGGATGGTGTCGCGCAGCGCCTTCCAGCGTTCGATGGGCCCCTCGGTGTTGAACTCCTCGATGCTGCGCACCGCCCGGTCCGCGGCCACCCAGGCCATCACCTTCGAGTGGACGAAGTGCTGCCTGGGGCCCCGCACTTCCCACAGGCCCTCGTCGGGCTCGTCCCAGCACCACTCCAGGTAGTTGACCAGGGACCGCTGGAGCCCCCACAGGTGCTCACCACCCTGGATGCCCGAGCGCCGGGCCAGGTGCAGCACGTCCATGACCTCGCCGTACACGTCCAGCTGGTACTGGCCCACCGCGGCGTTGCCGACGCGGACCGGCGCGGAGGACTCGTATCCCGGGAGCCACTCGGCCTCCCATTCGGTGAGGCGGCGCTCCCCCCTGATGCCGTACATGATCTGCATCAGCTGGGGTTCACCGGCGACCGCGCGGGCCAGCCACTCGCGCCAGGCCATCGCCTCGTCGGTGTACCCGGAGCGGATCAGCGCCTCCAGGGTGATGGTGGCGTCCCGCAGCCAGCAGTACCGGTAGTCCCAGTTGCGTACCCCGCCGATCTCCTCGGGCAGGGAGGTGGTGGGCGCGGCCACGATCCCGCCGGTGGGGCGGTAGGTGAGCCCCTTCAGTGTGATGAGGGAGCGCACCACCGCCTCACGGTAGGGGCCGTCGTAGGTGCACTGGTCCACCCACTTCTCCCAGAACCTCTCGGTGCGGGAGAGGGCCTTTTCCGCGTCCAGGTGGTCGGACTCCTCCACCTGGGAGGGGTGCCAGGTCATCACGAACGGCACGCGCTGTCCGGCGGTGACGGTGAAGGTGGTGTCGTGGGTGAAGTTGTGGCCCTTGAGGGCCACGGGGGCGCTCAGCCAGATCGCGTCGGGCCCGGCGATCGCGACCAGCTCGGTCCCGGCGCGGTGCATCCACGGGACGACGTGCCCGTAGTCGAAACGGATGCGCATGGTGGTGCTCATGCGCACGGTGCCGCTCAGCCCCTCCACGATCCGCACGATGTGCGGCGCCCCGCCCCGGGGCGGCATGAAGTCGATGACCCGGACGGATCCGGTGTCGGTGTCCCATTCCTGTTCCAGGATGAGGGTCTCGCCCCGGTAGTGGCGCCGGTCGGCCCGGGGACTTCCCTCGGCCGGGCGCAGGGTCCAGTGACCGTTCTGTTCGTCGCCCAGGATCGCGGAGAAGCAGGCCGAGGAGTCGAAGTCGGGCAGACACGCCCAGTCGATGGACCCGTCCCGCCCGACCAGCGCGGCGGTCTGCATGTCGCCGATCATTGCGTAGTCTTCAATCCAGCCGGGCACGCGGCTCACCCCCAACACGTCGTCTTCGTCTGTGCGGTGGCGCGAGCCGCCCCGTCGCCACGGGGACTGTCGCTTCCGCGCGTTCCTGCGCGCGCACGCCCGTGTGCGCATCCCGTCGGGGACCTGTCTCCCGACCCGCCTTCGGATCGGGGCGCCGTTCGGGTCATGCTCTTCCCCCCGGACCGCCCACAGCCGTCTCGTACCCGGGTATGTGCCCAGGTGTGGGCAGGCGAAAAGGCCGGTTCTGGAAAAGGACCCGTCCCCACCGGTCACCGCGGTCCCCATCTTCCATGCTCAGTGGGGACCTGGCTACAGGCCGATGCACGTGCATTCGGATGAGCGAGAGGTATGTCGCGGAATGTGCGGCTTTCAATGGGGAGAAGTTATGACGCGGTGATCAACGAGCCGTGACGGACCGGCTAACGGCCCGTCAGAGTGGGGCTTTCCGGCGTATCCTCCGGCATCCGCAGCATCGGGAGGAAGACCTGGGCCAGGGGGCCGATGGTCACCATGAACACCACGGTTCCCACGCCGACGGTCCCGCCGAGCAGGAACCCGGACAACGCCACGGTCACCTCGATGAGGGTGCGGGCCAGCCGCACGGACAGTCCGCGCGCGGCCAACCCGGTCATCAGGCCGTCCCGGGGCCCCGGGCCCAGTCCCACGCCGATGTAGAGGCCGGTGGCGACCGCGCACACCAGGACCCCCGACCCCAGCAGGAGCACCCGAACCGGCAGGGAGTCGGTGGTGGGCAGCAGCCACAGGGACAGGTCCACGGACGCGCCGACCATCACCACGTTGCTCAGCGTGCCGAGTCCCGCCTTCTGGCGCAGCGGGATCCACAGCAGGATCAGCAGGGCGCCGACGATGACGCTCCAGGTGCCGATCGACAGTCCGGTCTGGTGGGACAGTCCCTGGTGCAGCACGTCCCAGGGCATGGCGCCGAGGTCGGAGCGGATGAGCAGAGCGCCGCTCAGGCCGTACATGGAGAGGCCGAGGTAGAGCTGAAAGAGGCGGCGCAGCCGGGGTCGTGGCAGGACCGGGGTGATCAGCAGCCGCCGGGCCAGGGCGGAGACGGGGTTCCGGGGTGGTTCGGACAAGGCCGGCCTCGACTTTCACGCGTATACCGGCGCCGCGCCGGAACAGATTCATGGGGTGATTGGATGACCATCCACAGAGGGGCCACATCGGTATCGTGGCCCAGGTGGTGCTCGGATTGAAGAGCCAATCCTGGCAACTGGCCCGATTTCTCCCCCGGTGAGGTGAATCCCATGGCGAGGCAGCGCACCGACCATCCCGGAACCGGTGGCGGCACCCGGCGGATCAACGGCCGACTGCTCGCGCGCCTGATCGGTGAGGGCCCGGTCGAACGCCCCTACTACCTCGCGATCGCCCGGGCCGTGAGCGGGCTGGTCCTCGACGGGCGGGTCCCCACGCACACGCGGTTGCCCGCCGAACGCGACCTCGCCACCGCGCTGGGGGTCAGCCGCAACACGGTCACCGCCGCCTACGCCTGGCTGCGTGACAACAGCTTCCTCGACAGCAGGCAGGGAGCGGGCAGCTGGACGGTCCTGCCGGACTCGGGCACCCGGGGGCCCGCGCCCTTCGTCCCCGCCGCCGAGCAGATCGACCTCGGCGTGGCCGCGCCCCCGGCGGTCGACGGTCTGCGCGCGGCCTCCTTCCACGCCTCCGAGCAGCTCGCCGCCCACGTGGGCGGGATCGGCTACTACCCCTACGGCCTGCCAGAGCTGCGGCACGCCATCGCCCGGCGGTACGTGGAGCGCGGGCTGCCCACCACCCCCGAACAGATCTTCGTCACCAGCGGTGCCCAGCAGGGCGTCACCCTCGCGATGGATCTGCTGGTCAACGAGGGGGACGAGGTCCTGCTGGAGTCACCCACCTACCCGCACGGCCTGGACGCGGCCCGCCGCAACGGCGCCCGCATCCGCACCACCGGGGTGACCCCGCAGGGCTGGGACATGGAGTACCTGGTGGACGCCTTCCGTCAGCGCAGGCCGACCGCGGCCTACATGATCCCGGACTTCCACAACCCGACCGGCGCGCTCATGGACGACGACGAACGCCGGGTCCTGGTGCGGGAGGCCCGCCGCGCGGGCTCCCACCTGATCATCGACGAGTCCGGAGCCGAGCTGGCCATCGACTCCGGGGACCTGCCCGCCCCGGTGGCCTCGCACGACACCGACGGGCGGGTGCTGACCGTGGGCTCGGTGGCGAAGCTGTTCTGGGGCGGGCTGCGGGTGGGCTGGGTGCGCGCGACCCCGCCCATGGTCACCCGGATCATGGCGATCCGCCAGCGCTTCGACCTGGCGGGGTCGGTGCACGACCAGCTCACCGCGACCCACCTGATGTCCGACGTGCTGCGCATCCGGGCCGAGCGAAGCCGCCAGCTGCGCCGCAACCGGGACGCCCTGTTGTCCGCCCTGCGCGACCGCCTGCCGGACTGGCGGCCCAGCGTGCCCGGTGGCGGACTGGTGCTCTGGGCGGCGATGCCCCAGCCGGTCGCTACCGCGCTGTCGGAGGCCGCCGTCCGGCACGGGGTGCACCCGGCGGCCGGGCCGGTGTTCGGCGCGGACGGCACCCTGGAGCGGTACCTGAGGCTGGCCTACACCCGGCCGCCGGACGTGCTGGCCGACGCCGTGGAGCGGTTGGCCGCGGCCTACGCCGAGACACTGGCCCACCCCTCGCAGCCGCGCGGCCAGCTGTATGTCTGACCTGTTCTAACGCCGTGCCCTGGCGTGTCCTCAGACGGCGAAGCGCCGCGCGAAGCGGACCACCTCGGCGATCACCTCGTCGCGGTTGGTCTCGTTGAACACCTCGTGCCGGGCGCCGGGGAAGACGCGCACGGTGACGTCCTCGCCCGCCACCGCCTCGATGCCCGTCCTGGTGTCGTCCAGCGGCACCAGTCGGTCCTCGTGGCCGTGCACCCAGAGCAGGGGGAGGGAGCCGAGGTCTCCCGATTCGTTGCCCCGCCTCAACTCGGTGAGCAGGGCGTTCACGGTGGCGCGCTTGAAGGGGCCGTGCCAGACCAGCTCGTCGGCCACGTAGGCCTCGCCGACGCCGGGGTCGCGCGAGAGGACGGACGGGTCGATGGGGGCGTCCGGGATCACTTCGGCGGCGGCGATCTCCTCCAGCGCGGTCCAGCGGCCCAGCACCGGGCCGGACAGCACCAGGGCCTGCACCGCGCCGGGGTTCACCTGGGCGTAGCGGGTGGCGATCAGGCCGCCCATGGAGTGACCGATCATCACCAGGGGGAGGCTGCGGTAGGCGGTGCGGGCCTGGGTGACCACCCGGTGCACGTCCTCGACGACCCCGGCGTAGTCGTCGATGAGCACTCTCTCACCGGAGGAACCGCCGTGTCCCCGGTGATCGGCGCCGTAGACCACCGCTCCGGCGGCGCACAGGTCCCGCGCGACCTGTTCGTAGCGGCCCAGGTGTTCGCCGTAGCCGTGGACGAGCACGGCCAGCCAGGTGGGTTCGCCCTCTGTTGGGGCCCAGGCCCGCGCCGCCAGTTTCCCGGAACCGTCGGGCCCTCCGGCCAGTCCCCACTCACGTGTGCTGATCACCGTGTCCTGCCTCCTCGTTGCCGCTGCCGTCTGCGACGATCGGGTGGTCGCCGCCGGAGAGGTCACCCTAGAACATCCGTGAGGCGGGGCCGGGGCGCCTCGTGGGGGTCGTGGTCACGGTGTGTGTTTGGGGCAACGGCCAGAGAGGGCGGTGTGATCTCGTGCGAGTCGACGAAATATGCCAAATGGTGCGATCGCGACGACTCGCCGTGAAACTGGATCTTCTACGCTTAAGAGGGGGTATCCCTCTTGTGGGAGCACCCCCGTGCTTTCCCGACAGGCAAAACCGGACTGGAGAGGAGGATGACGCTCGTGCTGGCCGACTCCTATGGCCGCGTGGCGACGGACCTGCGTGTGTCGCTCACCGACAGGTGCAACCTCAGATGTACCTACTGCATGCCACCGGAGGGACTGGAGTGGCTTCCCAAACCGGAGCTGCTCACCGACGACGAACTCCTTCGCCTGATCCGCATCGGCACCACCCGCCTCGGTATCAACGAGGTCCGCTTCACGGGCGGTGAGCCCCTGCTGCGGCGCGGCCTGGTGAACATCGTCGCGGGCACCACCGCCCTCGAACCCCGCCCGCACACCGCGCTGACCACCAACGGGATCGGGCTCGCCCGGACCGCGCCCGCCCTGGCCGAGGCCGGACTGGACCGGGTCAACGTCTCCCTCGACACCCTCGACCCGGTCGTCTTCGAGAAGCTGGCCCGGCGCCGACGCCTGCCCGACGTCCTGGACGGGATGGCCGCCGCGGCGAGCGCCGGACTCACCCCGGTCAAGGTCAACGCGGTGCTGATGCGCGACGCCAACGACCACGAGGCCGCCGATCTCCTCCGCTTCTGCGTGGAGCACGGTTACGAACTGCGCTTCATCGAGCAGATGCCCCTGGACGCCCAGCACGGCTGGCGCCGGGACACCATGATCACCGCCGACGAGATCCTGGGGCGCCTGGAGGCCGAGTTCGACCTCGACCCGGCCGACGCCGACACCCGTGGCAGCGCTCCAGCCGAGCTCTTCCACCTGCGCGGCCAGACCTTCCCCAACGGCGAACCCGCCACGGTCGGGGTCATCGGTTCGGTCACCCGCCCGTTCTGCGGGGCGTGCGACCGGGTCCGGCTCACCGCTGACGGCCAGATCCGCAACTGCCTCTTCGCCCGCGAGGAGTCCGACCTGCGCACACCCCTGCGCGAGGGCGCCAGCGACGACGAGATCGCCGACCGCTGGCGGGCCGCCGTCGGGGCCAAACTCCCCGGACACGGCATCAACGACCCGAGCTTCCTCCAGCCCGCCCGCCCGATGTCCGCTATCGGCGGCTGACCAGATCACACCGCGCGGCGGCCCGCCAAGGTGGGGCGAACCGGCGTAAAGCAGTTGCCGCCCTCCCTTCTCACTGGCTTTGATGTTCCGGGGCACCGACACCGACCAACGACGGTGCCCCGGGCTGACGGCAAGAGAAACGGGAGGTGCCCATGCCCTACACCGAAGTCCCCGGAGACCTGGTACCGATCCGCATGTGGGCCGACCCCGAGCAGGTCGAGTCCGCCGCCATGGACCAGCTCCGTAACGTGACGAGCATGCCCTGGACGCACGGGCTCGCCGTCATGCCCGACGTGCACTACGGAAAGGGCGCGACGGTCGGCTCCGTGATCGCGATGCGCGACGCCGTGAGCCCGGCAGCCGTGGGCGTCGACATCGGCTGCGGGATGACGGCCGTGCGCACCGGCCTGACCGCCGAACGGTTGCCCGACGACCTCGGGTCCCTGCGTTCGGCCCTGGAGGCCGCCGTCCCGGTCGGGTTCCACGCCCACGACGAGCCCGTCGACCCCGCGCGCGTCCCCGGTCTGGGCAACACCGGCTGGGACCGCTTCTGGGACGGTTTCGACGGGCTCGCCTCCGCCGTGCACCCCCGAAACGAGCGCGCCCGGCGCCAGATGGGAACCCTCGGCGGCGGGAACCACTTCCTGGAGGTGTGCCTCGACGACGACGGCGCCGTCTGGATGGTCCTGCACTCGGGGTCCCGCAACATCGGCAAGGAACTGGCCGACCACCACATCACCCAGGCGCAGGCGCTGCCGCACAACCAGGACCTGCCCGACCGCGACCTCGCCGTGTTCGTGTCCGGAACCCCCGAGATGGACGCCTACCGGCGCGACCTGTTCTGGGCCCAGGACTACGCCCGCCGGAACCGGGACGTCATGATGGGTCTGGCCTGCCAGGTCCTGGCCGAGCGCGTCCCCGGCACCACGTTCGAACAGCGGATCTCCTGCCACCACAACTACGTGGCGGAGGAGACCTACGACGGCGTGGACGTGCTCGTCACCCGGAAGGGAGCGATTCGTGCGGGTTCGGGGGATTTTGGCGTGATTCCGGGCAGTATGGCCACTGGGACCTACATCGTGAAGGGCCTCGGCAATCCCGCCTCCTTCAACTCCGCCTCGCACGGCGCCGGACGCCGCATGAGCCGGAACAAGGCTCGCAGGACGTTCACCCGGGCCGACCTCGTCGAGCAGACCAAGGGCGTTGAGTGCCGCAAGGACCTCGGGGTCGTGGACGAGATCCCCGCCGCATACAAGGATTTGGAGTCGGTGATCGAGGCCCAGACCGACCTCGTCGAGGTGGTCGCCCACCTGCGCCAGGTGGTCTGCGTCAAGGGGTGAGCCCCGCGCTCCCGGCCGACGCCGCGTGCGGCATGCTGGGAGGGTGATCGAGAACCTCGACGCGGTGGTGCTGGCCGGGGGAGCGGCGACCCGCATGGGCGGCGCAGACAAGCCCGGCCTCACCGTCGCCGGACGCACCCTGCTGGAACACGTGGTGGGCGCGGTGCGCGCCCACTCACCGGACGCCGACGTGACCGTGGTCGGGCCCGAACGCGACCGTCCTCGTGCCCGCTACGTCCGGGAGGACCCGCCCGGCGGGGGTCCCGTCCCCGCCCTGCGTGCCGGACTGCCACACGTGAGCGGCGCGTGGGTGGCGCTGCTCGCCGCAGACCTCCCCCACCTGGCCCCGAACCACCTCGCCGCTCTGGGCGCCGCGCTCCGGGGCCAGCGCGCGGGGGAGCCCGGTGGAGCCGTCTTCGTGGATCCCACCGGCCGCGAACAGTGGCTCACCGGGATCTGGGACACCGCGGCGCTGCGCACCGCCCTCGACGCGTACACGGGGCGTTCGCTCCACCGGCTGCTCAGCCCTCTCGGTCCCGTGCGGGTGCCGCTCACCGACGCCCCCGAGGAGTTCGACGTGGACACCCCCGAGGCCCTCGAACGCGCCCGCGCCGCCTGGACTCCCAGGGAGCAGGGACCGGCCTGACCGCTCCTCACTGAGCGGATTCCGCGATCTGCGGGGGCTCGCCCCGGCGCCGTTCGTCCAGGTCCGCGAACGCCCTTGGACCAGCCTCCGGGTCCCGAGTGGCCTGCTTCCGGCGGGGGCGCACCTGTCGGGCGCCCGTGAGCGACCGAGGAGGCCTGTCACCGCATGCGCGTTGTGGTGGACCACCCACGGGAGGGGCACTCAGGAGCAGGGAACGCCGCGGTACGGGTGGTGCGCCGCCCTCCGGAGGAGGCCGAGGCCGACCCCGGTCCGGGCGGGCTCCAGGCGGGCCTGCTCGGACCGGCCCTGGTCCAGAACGCTCTGAGGGCCACCTCCTGGGCTCGTCCCTGGCCGGAACCGCTGGCCGAGGCGGCGCGCTGCCGTCACCAGGAGGTCCGCCTGAGGGCCTGGAACACCGCTGTGGGGTGACGGATCAGGACTGACGGATCAGGGGCGGGTACCGGGCCCTGATCCGGGCCCGTCCCCTCCGGTCCGACCAGCGTCGTCGCCGTCACCTTCACTGGCAAGGAACTCGGTCATGGGGACCGTCTCACGGAGGAAACCGCGCAGGCCGAGGAAGTTGGCGAGGTACTCGCGGTGTTCGTCGCAGGCCACCCACACCTTGCGCCGGTCGGGGGTGTGCAGCTTGGGGTTGTTCCACACGAGTGCCCACTCGGCGGCGGCGCGGCAGCTCCTGCGCGAGCAGTGTGTGTCCGGTGCGGTATTACCCAATGCTGGTCCCCTGGCGACAAAGCGGATTCGGTGGTCAAGCCCCGGCCACGGGCGGGTATTCACGCCGACCGGGTGCGGACAAAAGGCGACGCCGGGTGGTTACGGGGGCAAACCACCCGGCGTCGCGCGCGATGTTTCGACGGGGGCTCGAAACATCGTCCCGCGCTTCGACGGGGGATCGAAGCGCTAGACCCAATGTACACCGACGCCCCCCGGGGTACGTCAAGAGTGAGTTACGACGTTGTCTCGGGACAGTCCCGCCAGGGACGGTCCTAAGTCCCAGGTCAGAACTTATCTGACACTTCACCGACCCTTCCGGTCCTGGTCGGTCGGCCCATTCCCTTGATGGAACGCCTGTCACCTGGGCCAAGCCCGTCCCAACCGGGGCCAAAGTCCTCAGAAACAAACAGCAAAGCCCGCCGATCCGTTCTCCGGAAAGGTTCCCGGAGTAAATCGAGGAGGCCGTGTGGCCGGCGGGGATTGAGGGGAGGCAGGGAGCGGGGCCGGGTTCGCGCGGCCCCAGCCACCGACTACACAGGGGGTCACCCATGACCGGCCACACCTACCGCGTCACGGAAATCGTCGGAACCTCTTCCGAGGGCGTCGACCAGGCGATCCGCAACGGCATCCAGCGGGCCTCGGCCACGCTGCGCGGGCTCGACTGGTTCGAGGTCACGCAGGTCCGGGGCCACATCGAGGACGGCGAGGTCGCCCACTTCCAGGTGGGCCTCAAGGTCGGCTTCCGGCTGGACGACTGACCGCCCGGGTTCCGGGGTCCGGCGTCACGGCCCGGAACGCGGTCCGGGCCGGGGCCGAGGGATCGGGCCCCGGCCCCGCGCTCAGTCGTCGTCGGGTTCCGGGCCGCGCAGAACGTCCACGTGCACGTGGTCCAGGTGGCGCAGGATCTCGTTGTCGGGGTCGGCCTCGTAGTGACGCCACCCCATCGAGGGGTACCGGGTGCTCCAGATCTTGTCGTCGAAGATGATCACGTCGATCTGGTAGTCCGGGGCGTGCGCGATCAGCCAGTGCGCCAGCAGCCACCCCTCCCGCCGGTTGTCCTCGTTGACCGGTCGGTAGAAGACGTCGAGCGCCCGACCCTCGTAGTGCGCCGAGCCCTCGCCGTGGCCGGTGTCGTACCCGCCAGCCACGAACCCGCCGATCTGGGTGTCGGCGAAGTCGTTCTCGATCCCCGCCTTGAGCGTCTCGGTGCGCGGGGTCATTCCGGAGGGGAGCTCCTCCTCGAACTCGACCTCCTCACCCGAGTAACTGCAGCTCATCGACGGGCCCGCGTCATCCTCCGGCCCGTTGACCAGCGCGTCCAGGACCTCGTCGGGAATGTCGTCGACGTCCGGTCGCGAGATGGGCGCGTCGTCCCCCTGGGCGATCACGGCGGCGGCGGTGCTGGCCCGCTTGGCCTGGTCGCGGTCGAGCTTGACCTGCTCGTCTCCGGTCCAGACCGAGCACCCCTGGCTCCACGGCGTGGCGGTGGGGAAGATCCGGTTCTGGTTGGCCACCACCCAGCGGGTGCCGAGCACGGCGATCACTGCCAGGACGGTCAGGACGGCGATGGCCAGGACCAGTCCGTGCCATCGTCGGTGGACCCTGTCGGCTCCGGGAATTCTGTGGGTCATGGACTCCGCTCCTCCACGCCGGAGACGGGGGCGGCCCCTGCCGCCGTCGACGCCTCGGGCGCCGTGTCTGTCCGGCTACCTCGCACATTCCTCCGTATATGGGACACGGCGGGAACAGCACTCATTCCCGACAGTGACGCGGATCAAGTGGAAGCGGTCATGACGCCGCACGGGTCGGATGGATCACCACACCGACCACAGGACCATGACGCCGCCCAGGAGCAGGGTCAACGCCCACACACGGTCCATGGTCACGCCCTTCCAGCGCAGAGCGTGCACGCCGAGAAAGTCGTAGGCGATCAGCGCCGCCACCCCCGCCGCCCCGAGCATGGCCAGCGAGTGCACCCCGGTGGCGGCCAGACCGAGGAGGGTGGCGTCCCACAGGTTCCACGCCCCCTCGGCGGCCCCCGCGGTTCCGGCCCCCGCGGTCACCTCGGCGGCTGACCCGGTGACGTCGACGGGTCCGGGAGCTCCGTGCCCCGCGTGACCGCCGCCCTCCACATGCGTGTGGTCGAGCTGCCCCGACAGCACCGGCATGAGCATGAGACCGGCCCCGTGGGCCGAGGACATCAGGAAGGACCATGCGGTCAGCTGCCACAGCGACAGGCGCACGTCCCGCCAGTGGAAGTGCTGGCGCGAGAGCAGGATCACCAGCCCCAGCAGCACGATCACACCGCCACCCAGGACCGGGAAGAGGACCGAGGCGGTGGCCGACCCCGTGACGGTGATCGCCACCGCGGCGACGGCGACGCTGACCGCGTGTCCCACGGCGATCGCGGGCAGGGCGGCCAGCACCTGGCGGCGACCGCCCTCCTGGAGACCCCTGCTGACGGCGAGCAACCACCCCATGCCGGGATGCAGCCCGTGGAAGGCGCCCAAGGCGACGAGAGTCCAGAGCTGCGCTGTGGTCACCGAGTCAGGTTCACACGCCCGCACAGGGGTGACAACGGCCCGTGGCCAACTGTCCGACTCCGGTCACCGTGCGTCGCCGGTGTTTGCCGCAAGCCCCCCAGGGGCATCGCGGTCCCCTCCCGGGCCCGGCGCACCGGGCCCAGGGGAAGGAGATCAGGGGCAGATGGAGCCGAGGTCGGTGGCCTCGGAGCCGACCTGACGGCCCGGGTCGGCGGGGGAGGGCTCGTCCAGACCGGTGTAGCGCTGCCACTCGGTCCGCTCGTCCTCCTCCCACTCCTCCCACTCCTCGGGGGTCGGGTCCTCGGCGTCCTCGGGGCGGTCACCGTCGGGGGAGGCGGAGGGTTCGTCGAGGGGCGCGTCGTCCTCCTCCTCGCTGACCACGATCGCCTCCGCGACCAGCTCCTTGATCTCGTCCCAGTCCGGGTTGCCGGTGGACACCTGCGGAGGGGACAGCTGCAGGGCGCTCATGTCACCGTGGTCGGTGAGCTCGTCGGCCAGTTCGATGAAGGCGGGCACCTTCGACTGCGGGATGTCGGTGGTCAGGGTGCGCTTGGTGGCTCCGGCCAGCCGCCGGTAGCTCGTCAGGACCGTGGTCGGGTCGACCTGTTCCGCGACGTACTTGACCAGGCAGCCCTGGCGGCCCATCCGCCCGTAGTCGTCGGAGCCGATCCGGGAGCGCCCGTACCAGAGCGCCTCGTGGCCGTCGAGGCGGCGCACGCCCGGCTCCAGCACCCCGCCGTGCACCCCGTAGGGGATGGGCTCCTCGATCCGCACCCGCACGCCGCCCACGGCGTCGATCAGGTCGCGGAAGCCCATCATGTCGACCATCGCGTAGTACTCGACCTCCAGGCCGAGGTTGTGCCCGATCACCTTCTTGAGGGTGTCGGCGGCGGGGTCGGCGGCGATCGGGTTGAGGGCCAGCTCCTCGGGCTCCTCCGCGACCGTCTGGTACACGTCGTTGAGCAGCAGGTCGAAACCGTACGGCTCGGGGTAGCGATCGGCGAGCGCGCTCTCCTCGGGGAAGCGCACGTTCTCCAGGTTGCGGGGGAGTCCGACCAGGACGGCGTCGCCCGTGTCGGTGTCCAGGCTCGCCACCATCATGGTGTCCGTGCGCACTCCGTAGCGGTTGTCGGCGGAGTCCGCACCGATCAGCAGCACGTTGACCCGGTCGGCTCCGTACCAGGGGTCGGCGGCGTCGTGCGGCGGCAGGTCGTCGCGCTCCGGGGCGTCGAAGACCTCACCCAGCGTCTCGTAGGCCGTGTAGCCGCCGTGGAGCGCCCAGGCCGCCGGTGCTCCGACGGTCAGGCACAGCAGCAGGACCACGACGCCACCGAGCAGGCGCTGGCCGAACCGCGCGCCCTCGGGGCGGGTGATGGCCCACGAGTGCACGATGACGGTCAGCCACAGGACGGCCACCACGAACACGGCGCCCATCACGCCCAGCAGCCAGCGGTCCTGCACGGCCATCCCGGCCAGCACGGTCATCGCGCCCGCCTCGTGGGTGCCGATCCGGACCAGACCGAGGACCAGCGCCGCGACACCCACGAGGTACACGCCGAGGATCACGGTCCCGGCGAGCCGACGCCTCATGCGCAGGTGCGCCACACCGGGGAGGGGAAGCGACGCGACGGTCCACAGCAGCGCCCCTCCCGTGCTCGGGCGCGTGGGCGCCTTGTCCCGCCGCTCGTCCTCCGCTGCCACCAGCGATTCCTCTCAAGCCGCGGGGCGATCACGGCCGCCCCGTTTCTCCGGTTTTGATCGTTCGCGCCACGTTCGCCGTGTGACGGTCACTTCCTGTTGTTATGCCCTTTCTCAGGTGCTCGCACGGGGGGCGGCCCGCCGGTCGTCCCGCGCGGTGGGCGGTGCGTGCCCTCGGGGTCGTGCCCTCGGAGGGTGTCGCTCGGACCCGTGTGTTCAGTGTGGCGCTTTGTCGGGGTTGTGTGCACAGCGGCCACCTCATAAGGGGTGTTCTATACAAGTCTGTTATGTGGTCGAGAGAGGCCTGTTGGGGCATTGGACGGCGCTGTCCGGCCGGTCAAAGGGGTGAATCAACCGATTTCTTTGGCGATCAGTAGTGAAGCGGCTCCACAACTGCGATGATCTGGCCGGAGGAGGGGGCGCCGTCCGGGGGTAAGGGCGGCGTCATGGGAACGAAAGGCAACCATCGTGCTCGATGCGGTTGACGCCGCGCTCATGCGGGCGTTGCAGGGGGACGGCAGAGCGACGTTCCAGGCCCTGGCGGACGGGGTGGGCCTGTCCAGGACGGCGGTTCGCGCCAGAGTGCGCCAGTTGGTGCAGTCGGGGGCGATCAGGATCGTCGGCGTGTTGCACGCCGGTGTGGTGGGCATGGAGGTCCTCGGTCACGTGTCGTTCCGCGTCAGCGGGCCGGTCGGTCCGATGCTCGACGCGCTGGGGGAACGTGAGGCCGTGACCTTCGCGGCGCAGACCGCCGGGAGGTTCCCGGCCGTCGCGCAGGTCAGGGTGGCCGACGACGCCGCCCTGACCAAGGAGTTGGCCGACCTGCGCTCGCTGCCGGGTGTGGACGGCGCGGAGGTCTTCCGTGCCAACGCCGTGTACAAGGACGCTCACAGCAGCGTGCGTGAACTACGCGACGTCGAGTTGGACGCGCTTGACTGGCGGCTGGTTCGCAGGCTGCTCAAGGACGGCCGGGCCTCGTACGCCGACCTGGCCCGACAGGTGGGGTTGTCGCAGGCGGCGGCGCGCTCGCGTGTGGTGCGCCTGCTCAACTCGGGGGTGGTCCACGTGACCGCGCTGGTCGAGCCGTCGGCCGTGGGCGCCAACGAACAGCTCGGCTTCGGACTGCGCTGCCGGGGTGACGCGGACGCGCTGGGCACCGCCATGGCCAACATGGGGCGGATCTCGTTCCTGGCCAGCGGCTTCGGTCGCTACGACGTGATCGGGACGCTCACGGCGCCGGACCGGTGCCAGTTGGTGGACGCGCTGGAGCGGATCCGAGCCACCGCGGGGGTCGGGCACGTGGAGACCTGGGAGCACCTCCAGGTGCGCAAGGAGCGCCGGGGTGGTGAGCGCACGCTCGGCTGGGTACCCGGCTGATCCGGGCCGACCACGACGGGGCGGGGCGGGTGACCGTCCGCCCCGTTCGTACCCCAGGATGGAGCCATGGTGACGGACGGTCCGAAGACGCCGGAGACAGCAGCCAAGCGTGAGACCGGGGACCGGCGCCCGGTGGCGCACGGCCCCGGGACCCTGCGGTTGCGCGGGCGGACCTTCGCCGGTCGGCGCTTCGCGGTGATGGGCGTGATCAACCGGACCCCCGACTCCTTCTACGACCGGGGCGCCACCTACGCCCTGGAGGCCGCGCTGGCCTCCGCGGACCACGCCGTGGCGGCGGGGGTCGACATCATCGACGTCGGCGGAGTGAAGGCCGGGTACGGGGCGCACGTGGCCGAGGCCGAGGAGGTCCGCCGCACCGTGCCGTTCGTGCGCGAGCTGCGGTCCCGCCACCCCGACGTGGTGATCTCGGTGGACACCTGGCGGGCCGGGGTCGGGCGGGCCTGCGCCGAGGCCGGGGCGGACATGATCAACGACACCTGGGCGGGGGCCGATCCCGACCTGGCCCGGGTGGCGGCCGAGTTCGGCACCGGCCTGGTGTGCAGCCACAGCGGGGGACTGGCCCCCCGCACCGACCCCCACCGCGTGCGTTACGAGGACGTGGTCGAGGACGTGGTGTCCGGGGTGTGCGAGCTGGCCGAGCGCGCCGTGTCGGTGGGGGTGCGCCCGGACGGGGTGATGATCGATCCCACGCACGACTTCGGCAAGAACACCTACCACTCGCTCGAACTCACCCGCCGTCTCGGCGAGCTGGCGGCCACCGGCTGGCCCGTGCTGGTGGCGGTCTCCAACAAGGACTTCGTGGGGGAGACCCTCGGCGCCGGGCTGACCGAACGCGGTGACGGGACCCTGGCCACCCTGGCGGTGTCCGCGTGCGAGGGCGCCCGGGTCTTCCGGGTCCACGACGTCGCCGCCGCCCGTGCCGCTCTGGACGTGGTCGCGTCGGTCGTGTGACGCGGGCGCTGGTCGCCCTGCCAGGCAGGGAACGCCGGAAGTGGGGGGACGGACACGGGCGCCCGCCCAGATGTAACCATCGGTAGCATTTTTACGTGTTTCGGGCCCGCATGCCTTGCGTCACGTTTAAGTTACCCGCGAGTATAGAAGGGGTCGGTCCGAACCGACCGCACCGGGCGCGGGTGTAATGGAGGCTGACGTGGCGCTTGCGAAGACGTTGACGGCTGTGGGAACGGTGGCCCTGGCACGCTGCGGGGGTCGTCCCTTCGGGACCCACCTCTTCTCCGTCTGGCCGGGGGCCGGGTTCGCCGCGAGTGCCTTCCCCGTCCGCTGCGCGCCGGGCGACAACCTCGCGCTGCACGTCGCGATCGCCCAGGCCCCGCCGGGTTCCGCCCTGGTGGTGGACGTCTCCGGAGAGTCCGAGTACGGCTACGTGGACGAGATCCTCGCCGTGGCCGCCCGAACCCGGGGCGTGGCCGGGATCGTCCTGGACGGCTGTGTGCGCGACATCGCCGCCATCGCCCGTTGCGAGCTGCCGGTCTTCGGTGCCGGGGTGGCGGTCCGCGAGGCGGGGCACGACGCGGGCGGCTCCGTGGGACAGCAGGTGTTCATGGACGCCAGCGGCCCCGCGCCGCTGCCGGTCCGGCGCGGCGACTGGATCGTGGCCGACGACGACGGGGTGGTGTGTCTCCCGCGCGGCCAGGTGAGCACGATCATCGCCGAGACCATGGACAGCGTCTCCCGTGACCGGGAGCTCATCGACGCCGTCTGTGCGGGGGAGAGCACCCTCGACCTCCTGGACCTCGACCCGTCCAGGGTGACGGGTTGGGAGGGCGCAGCGGACCGGGGTGCCCGGCGCGGTCGTCCGAGGTCGATCGGATCGCGGCGCGAGGGCCGCGCGGTGCCGGAAGGGCACGCCCGCCCCAGACTGGGTCCGCGCTCGGTGGTGGGCGACGTCCACGGCGGAGACTGAACGGCACGGCCCCGGCGCGGACAGGACCGGCGGTCCCGGAACGACCGGGGAGCAGGGGGCCGGGGAGGGCCGACCGCACGGCGCTCGACCCGAACACGGGAGCGGGCCCGGAACCATCAGTGGTCCGGGCCCGCTCCCGTGTTCGTCCCCGGGTGACTCAGTCCTCGGTGAGGGAGAGGAGTTCGTCGAGGTAACAGGTGGCCTCACGGGCGGCGCGGACGGGGTCCGCCTCCCGGACGGCCTCGGTCAGGCCGCTGTGGTCGATGCCCTCGGTGGCGGAGGAGGGACCGTCGGAGGCTTCGGCGCTCTGCTCGTAGGCGGTGTGCGCGATGCTGGCGTAGACGACCTGCGCGATGTCGTCGTAGAGGTCGATGAGCAGGGTGTTGTGCGTGGCGTTGACCACGGCGCGGTGGAACGTGAAGTCGGCCTCCACGAAGGCACCCATGTCCTTGGTCCGCCAGGCCTCCTCGCGAAGGGCCATGGCGCGGTCGATGTCGGCCATGTCCTCCTCGCTGTGGCGCATGGCGGCCAGGCGCGCGGCCTCGACCTCCAGTGCGCGGCGCACCTCCAGGTTCTCCCGCAGGCGGGAGCGTTCCAGGCGGCGGCGCAGGGCTCCGCCGAGCTCGCTGGAGGCGCGGACGAAGGTCCCCGCTCCCTGGCGGATCTCCAGCAGGCCCGCGTGGGCGAGGGCCCTGACGGCCTCGCGGACGGTGTTGCGTCCGACCTCGAGTTGTTCGGAGAGCTCGGACTCGGTGGGGATGCGGTCGCCGACGCCCCACTCACCGGAGTCGATCTGGGCTCGTAGCTGACTGATGACCTGGTCGACGAGACCGGTCCGGCGTGTCGACGCGAGGGGCACGCTCATACCTCCTAGGGGCGGGTCGCCGGATGACAGGCCCAGCGCACGGGTAGGGAACGGTTAAGGAGGGAGCCTAGACCAGTTGGGCGCAGGAATAGGCCCCGAACGGCAATGCGTTATCCTCATGAAGTACATAGGGTCATCCTACGAATTTGTGAGCCACGTCCTATGAGCGTCACCCCCACGCGCGAGAACGCAGCGCAGGGCACCCCGCTTCCCGGTACCGACCAGCCCAGAGCCGCGACCCGCGCGGCTCTCGTTCTGATCGCCGTCGCCATCGCCCTCGCCGCGCTCAACCTGCGCACCGCGATCACGAGCGTGGGCCCCGTCCTCGGTGAGGTCACCCAGGGGCTGGGCATGACCGCGGTGGGCGCCGGTGTCCTCACGACGCTCCCCGTCCTGTGCTTCGCGGTCTTCGGCGGGCTCACACCCATGCTCAGCCGCCGTCTCGGCTCCCACCGCCTGCTCGTCCTCGCGCTGACCGCCGTCACCCTCGGACTCGTCACGCGGGCCATGGCCCCCGAACCCTGGCTGTTCCTCACCCTGAGCGTCGTGGCGCTCGCTGGCGGCGCAGTCGGCAACGTCATCCTCCCGGCCCTGGTCAAGCAGCACTTCCCCCACCGTGTGGGTCTGATGACCACGGTGTACACCACCGGTCTGGCCGTGGGCACCGCGATCGCGGCCGCCGCCACCGTCCCCCTGGAACGGGCCACCGGTGACTGGCGGATCGCCCTGGGCGCCTACGCCCTGTTCGGTCTGGTCGCGGCGCTTCCGTGGCTCCTGGCCCTGCGTCACGAGCCCGCTCCCGGCGACGCCCGCGCGGCCCTCAGCGTCCGCCAGGTGCTCGGCACCGGGCTCGGATGGCAGGGCGTCCTGTACTTCGGAACCCAGTCCTCCATCGCCTACATCATGTTCGGCTGGTTCGCGCAGATGCTCCGCGACCAGGGACTGGACGCCCAGTCCGCCGGGGTGATGCTGGCCTACCTCACCGCGCTGGGCATCCCGATGTCACTCGTCATGCCCTCGCTCATCGTCCGCGTGCGCGACCAGCGCCCCTTCGTGTTGCTCTTCGTCGCCGCCTACCTGGTGGGCTTCACCGGTATGTGGGTGTCCCCGCTCAACGGCACCTGGGTGTGGACCACCTTCGTCGGAATCGGCCTCGGCAGCTTCGTCCTGGCGCTGACCGTCTTCGCCGTGCGCACCCGTACGGCCGAGGGCACCGCCGCCATGTCCGCCTCCAGCCAGAGCCTGGGCTACCTGCTCGGCGGTGCCGGGCCGTTCCTGTTCGGACTCCTGCACGAGACGAGCGGTGACTGGCACGCACCGATGGCGATGGTGATCGGCCTGGTGCTCGTCAACCTCGTCGTCGGCCTCCTCCTCGGCCGCCCCCGCTACCTGGAGGACGCGATCGCCGCGAAGGCGGCCCAGCGGGCGGCCTGAGACGACGGGTCAGACCGGCAGCCAGTCGATCCGGCCGATGAGGTACACCGCACCCACGAACGCCACGACGTCGATCACCGTGTGCGCGACCACCAGCGGCATCACCCGGCCGTAGCGCAGGTAGAACCAGCCGAACACCAGCCCCATGACCAGGTTGCCGAAGAACATCCCGACACCCTGGTACAGGTGGTAGAAGGCGCGCAGAACCGAACTGGCCAGCACCGCCTTCCACGGCGACCACCCCATCTGCCCCAGTCGGTGCAGCAGGTAGCCCACCACGATCACCTCCTCCAGGACGCCGTTCTTCAGCGCCTGGAGCAGCAGGACCGGGGTGTCCCACCAGTTGCCGTCCAGGGTGCTGGGCACGATGGTGCGTGTGAGTCCCAGCTGCCAGGAGACCAGGTACACGACCAGCCCGCCGGTGCCGATCAGTGCGGCCAGGGCCAGACCGCTCCAGGTGTCGAACCCCGGACGGCGCAGGTCGAACCCGACCGTGCGCGCGGACTCCCCGCCCCGGTGCAGCAGGTACACCACCAGTGCCACGGGGGCGAAGGCGAAGAGCACCGAGTACAGCTGGAAGGACAGGTCCAGCCACGGACGGTCCTCGGCCCGCGAGCGGATGAGGTTGGCGGTCTGGTCGGCCATCGACTCGGGAGCGGTGAGCACGCCCAGGAAGGAGATGGTCGCCGACACGGCGGCGGCGCCCAGAGACAGGGCGAGGACGCACAACACCTCCCAGCGCATCAGTGAGCGGCTGGCGAGCATGTGCGGGACGGTGGTTCCCGCGCGCGCCCCCTCGGCGGAGCCGTCGGGGGAGGGGCGGGGAGCGCGCGGGTCGGGGTCGGTTCTGTCGGTCACGCGTCGAATCTACGCGCTGTCGGCGCGGGAGGCCGCGACCCCCGGGAAGGACGGAAGGGCGTCGGGTCGGTGGCCGAGGCTCAAGGCCCCGGCCGGGAGAGGACGGCTGACCTAGTCGTCGTCACCCTCGTCGCCGTCACCGTCGCCTCCCTCGTCCCCGCCCTCGTCGCCGTCGCCGCCGCCGATGACGTCATCGATGCCCTCCTCGATGTTCTCCTCGACCTCCTGCTCGATCCCGTCCCTGACCTCCTGTTCGAGGTCGTCGGTGTTCTCGCAGGCGGCCGCGCCGAACACGGCGACGGCGGCGATCGCACCCGCCGCCACTACGCGGCGGGTCGTGGAGAGGGTCGCTCTGCTGGTGACATCGAATTTCACGTCGGCTCCGTGTGGTCGGCGAATGGGTGCCCCGGGTGGTCGGTCGAACGCTCCGGGGCCGTGGGGGCGGCCCGGAGGGGTCCGCGAGGGGCGGACTTGACTGTTCCGTTACCGGTTGCTTGGAGACACCGTATACGCGCCACACGCCCGCGCGCGGACTTTTCGGACACGCCGAAGAGCCGCCGGTCATGCGCGAGTGACACGGACCGCGCATGGCCGACGGCCAGGAGGAGGCCGTCCCGCCCCGCCCCAGCCACGAAAGCGGGGAGGGACGGCCTCAGGGACGAAGACCAGGGTCAGTGAGCCGCTGAGAACTGGTCTTCTTCGGTGGAACCGGTGAGAGCCGTGGTGCTGGCCTCGGGGGAGATGGTCGTGCTGATCGCGTCGAAGTAGCCGGTGCCGACCTCGCGCTGGTGGCGGGTCGCCGTGTAGCCGTCGGCCTCGGACGCGAACTCGGCCTCCTGGAGCTCGACGTACGACGTCATGCCGTTGCGGGCGTAGCCCTTGGCCAGGTCGAACATCGAGTGGTTGAGCGAGTGGAAGCCCGCCAGGGTGATGAACTGGAACTTGTAGCCCATGTGGCCCAGCTCGCGCTGGAACTTCGCGATGGTCGCGTCGTCGAGGTGACGCTTCCAGTTGAAGGACGGCGAGCAGTTGTAGGCCAGCATCTGGTCCGGGTACTCGGCCTTGATGCGCTCGGCGAAGTCGCGGGCGACCTCGAGGTCGGGGGTCGCGGTCTCCATCCAGAGCAGGTCGGAGTGCGGGGCGTAGGCCAGGCCCCGGGCCACGCACGCCTCGACGCCGTTGCGGAAGCGGTAGAAGCCCTCGGCGGTGCGCTCACCGGTGGTGAAGGCCTGGTCGCGCTCGTCGATGTCGCTGGTGATCAGGGTCGCGGCCTGGGCGTCGGTCCGCGCGATGACCAGGGACGGGACACCGGCGACGTCCGCGGCGAGGCGGGCGGCGTTCAGGGTCTTGACGTGCTGGCTGGTCGGGATCAGGACCTTGCCGCCCAGGTGGCCGCACTTCTTCTCGGAGGCGAGCTGGTCCTCCCAGTGGACACCGGCCGCGCCCGAGGCGATCATGCCCTTCATGAGCTCGTAGGCGTTGAGGACGCCACCGAAACCGGCCTCGGCGTCGGCCACGATCGGGGCCAGCCACTCGGGTGCGCTGTCGTCACCCTCGGACCAGGTGATCTGGTCGGCGCGCATGAGCGCGTTGTTGATGCGGCGGACGACGGCCGGGACCGAGTTGGCCGGGTAGAGGCTCTGGTCCGGGTAGGTGCTGCCGGAGAGGTTGGCGTCGGCCGCGACCTGCCACCCGGAGAGGTAGATGGCCTTGAGACCGGCACGGACCTGCTGGACCGCCTGGTTGCCGGTGAGCGCGCCGAGGCTGTTGACGTAGTCCTCGGTGTGGAGCAGGTCCCACAGGCGCTCGGCGCCGTGCCGGGCCAGGGTGTGCTCCTCGGTGACCGAACCACGCAGCTTGACGACGTCGTCGGCGGAGTAGGTGCGCTCGATACCGGCCCACCGGGGGTTGGTCTCCCAGTCGCGCTGGAGTGCGGCGCTGGCTTCCTGACGTCGAGCGCTGGTGCTCATGTTCGATCCCGCCTTACGTGTAGTCCCCAAGGTCTTCGCACCGGTCGAGTGTCCTGCCAAGGGCCAGGGGGTGAGCCCCTGAGCGGTAAGTTCCCCGCCGGTAACTATGATTCTTGGGCAAGATCCAAGGGTTTTCCACTGGAAATCTGGTGAAGATCGTTGTTTCTTTCCGTAAGATGAAGCCATGGCGTACTTTGGTGCTGAAGAAATACCGTCTTTGACAGGTGACCTGGATCTCGTCACGTTTGGCCAGAGGCTCCGTCATCTGCGCAAGGCGCGCGGGATGACCCTGTCCGACCTGGGGGAACGCGTCGGTCGGGCGCCCTCGCAGCTCTCCCTTCTGGAGAACGGCAAACGTGAACCCAAGCTCTCCCTGCTCACGTCCTTGGCCTCCGCCCTCGACGTGTCCGTCGAGGAACTCCTGTCGAAGCAGCCCCCGAGCCGCCGCGCGCAGCTGGAGATCGCCGTCGAGGAGGCCCAGCGCGACTCCCTCTACCAAGGCCTCAACCTTCCGCACCTGAAGGTCGGCAAGCGGGTCCCCAACGACGTCCTCGAACACATCGTGGGGCTCTACGACGAGCTCAAGAGACGCAACGCCAAGCCGACCGCCACCCCCGAGGAGGCGCGCCGGGCCAACGCCGACCTGCGCCGCCAGATGCGCGAGCGGGGCAACTACTTCGAGACCATCGAGGCCGCGGCCGCCGACACCCTCTCGGCGGTCAACTACACGGCCGGTCCCCTCTCCCAGGGGCAGATACTCGCGATCGCCACCCACCACGGGTTCTCCCTGAAGTACGTGCAGGACCTTCCCCGCTCGGTGCGCTCCCTGACCGACCACGTCAACCGCCGCATCTACCTCAAGCGCGAGACCACGCTCGGTATGCACAGCCCGCGCACGATCCTCCTCCAGACGCTGGGCCACGTGATCCTCGGCCACAGCCAGCCCCGCGACTTCGGCGACTTCCTCCGCCAGCGCGTGGAGGCCAACTACTTCGCCGCGGCCGTCCTCATCCCCGAGAGCACGGCGGTCACCTACCTCCAGGAGGCCAAGAAGGCGCGCGACCTGTCCGTGGAGGACCTGAGGGACGTCTACTCCGTCTCCTACGAGATGGCGGCGCACCGGTTCACCAACCTGGCCCACCGCCACCTGGACCTGGTCTGCCACTTCATCCGCAACGACGAGACCGGCATCATCTACAAGGCCTACGAGAACGACGGTCTGGTCTTCCCCACGGACGACTCGGGCGCCATCGAGGGCCAGCGCATGTGCCGTCAGTGGTCGGGCCGCCAGGTCTTCCAGTCACCGGACCGGTACTCGATCTACTACCAGTACACGGACAAGCCCAACGGCACCCACTGGTGCGTGGCCCACGTGGACCCCAGCCGCGAGCGCAACTTCGCCATCACCCTGGGCGTGCCCTACAAGGAGTCCCGCTGGTTCCGCGGACGCGAGACCACCAACCGCACCAAGTCCAACTGCCCCAACGGCGAGTGCTGTGTGCGGCCGCCCGCGCAGCTCGCCAGCCGGTGGGAGGGCAACGTGTGGCCCTCGGCCCGCGCCCACTCCCACGTGCTGTCGGCACTGCCCTCGGGCACCTTCCCCGGTGTGGACGAACACGACGTCTACACCTTCCTGGAGGGCCACAGCCAGGACTGACGCCCCACCCGCCCACCAACACGAGGGGGCCGACGCCCACGGCGTCGGCCCCCTCACGGTCGTCTCCGGGCCCTTCGGTTCCCGGAACCGATCAGGCCCGCAGGTCCCGCAGTGCCTCCGGGGTGAGGTCGGACAGCGAGGGGTAGCCGTCGACCGCCATGAGCAGGTCCGCCTCGGCCAGCATCGACCGCAGCACGTGCACGACCCCGTCCGCGCCGCCCAGGGCCAGCCCGTAGACGTAGGGACGGCCGACCGCCACCGCCGTCGCGCCCAGCGCCAGGGCCTTGACCGCGTCGGTGCCCGACCGCACCCCGGAGTCGAAGACCACCGGCAGGTCCGTGGCCGCGACCACGTCCGGCAGGCACTCCAGGGCCGGGATGCCGCCGTTGGCCTGGCGGCCGCCGTGGTTGGACACGTAGACGGCGTCCACGCCCCCGTCCGCCGCCCTACGGGCGTCGTCGGGGTGGCACACACCCTTCACGATCAGCGGCAGGTCGGTCAGGGACCGCAACCAGGGAAGGTCCTCCCAGGTCAGCGGATTGCCGAACACACCGGCCCAGTGCGCCACCACGGCGTCGCGAGGGGCGTCGGAGCCCACCCGCTCCTGGAAGACGGGATCGGAGGTGTAGTTGGCCAGGCAGTGGCCGCGCAGCATCGGCATGTTGGCGGTGGCCAAATCGCGTGGGCGCCAGCCGGTGACCCAGGTGTCCAGGGTGACGACGATCCCCGCGAACCCGGCCGCCTCGGCGCGGCGGACCAGACTGGCCGCCAGTTCGCGGTCGGTCGGCGTGTACAGCTGGAAGAACCCCGGGGTGTCGCCGAACCGCGCGGCGACCTCCTCCAACGGGTCCTGGGACAGCGTGGAGGCGATCATCGGGACCCCGGTGCGCGCGGCGGCCTCAGCGGTGGCCAGGTCGCCGTGCCCGTCCTGGGAGCAGAGGCCGACCACCCCGACCGGGGCCATCATCAGCGGTGAGGCCAGGCGGACACCGCACAGGTCGACGCCGGTGTCGCGCTCCTTGGCGCCCACGAACATGCGCGGGTACAGGCCCCACCGGCGGAACGCGGCGGCGTTGGCCTCCTGGGTGTGCTCGTCGCCCGCGCCCCCCGCCACGTAGGACCACACCCACGGCGGGAGCGTCTCGGCGGCCCTGCGCTCCAGTTCGGCGAAGGTCACGGGGTGGGAGGGGACGACGCCGGTGAGGCCGTCGAGGTAGATCTCCAACTGGTAGTCGCCGTAGTGCGAAGCCATGGTCGCCTCCGGGAAGGGGGTGGGGGGTGGGACCCGCATCATTCAGACGTGCACGCGCGCGTGTCAAGCTCCCCGGGGCGCGAGAGACCCGGGGCGGTGCCTTAGCTGGGAATTGGTCTCCCGATGAGCTGCTGCGGGGTAGGGGGCAGGCGTGGAACCGATGCTCGCAAGCGCCGTCGACCATCTCCCCACCGGTGAGAGCCTGCTCTACGAGCCGAAGTGGGACGGTTTCAGATGCCTGGCCGAGACCGGTCCGGTCCGCCTGACCAGCAAACAGGGAAGGCTGCTGTCCCAGCGGTTCCCGGAGATCGTCGACGCCCTGGCCCAGCAGCTGCCCGAGGGGGTCCTGCTGGACGGGGAGATCATCCACTGGGCGCGGGACGGGCGGCTGGACTTCGGTGCCCTGCTCAGGCGCAACGGAGCCTCGGCCCGCCACGCCCGCGCCCTGGCCCGCACGGACCCGTGCCACCTCGTGGTGTTCGACCTGCTCAGAGCTGGCGGCCGGGACCTCGCGCACCGTGCGCTCTCCCACCGGCGTGAGGAACTCGAACACCTGATGGGACTGGTCGAGCAGCCCTCGCCGCTCACGCTCGGCTGGCAGACCGACAACCCCGAGGTGGCCATGCAGTGGTGGGAGGAGATGCCCGCCGTCGGTGTGGAGGGCGTGATGGTCAAGGACGCCCGCCGTTCCTACCGGCCGGGCCGCAGGGACTGGCGCAAGTGGAAGCACCGCGTCACCACCGAGGCGATCGTCGGCGGGATCGTCGGCCACGCACGAGCTCCACGCGCCCTCATCCTCGGGCGCGTGGACTCCGCGACCGGGGAGCTGAGGGTGGCGGGTCGGACCTCGGACCTCTCCCCGGACCAGTCCGAGGAGCTCGCGGGGCACGTCGTCAAGACCGACGACCACCCCTGGCCCCGGCTCCTCGCCGCGACATGGGGCGGGGACGAGTCCCGCCAGAGCTACACGCGGGTCGTCCCCGACCTGGTGGTGGAGGTGTGCCCGGACTCGGCGGAGGTGTCCGGCCGGTGGCGGCACGTCGTCCAGTACCTGCGCGCGCGCCCGGACCTGACGCCCGGTGACGTGCCACGGGACCTGGACGCGGAGTAGCGGTCAGCTGGCCTTGGAGATCGCGTCGGCCAGTTCGTCCTTGCTCATACGGGAGCGGCCGGGGATGTCGAGCTGCCTGGCCTGCTCCAGGAGCTCGCTCTTGGTGGGCTGGTGGTCCTCCGAGGACCTCGGAGCGGGGGCGCGTCCGCTCCGTCCGGACTTCGCCGCCCGGTCCTTCTTCCTCTGCTTCAGGGACGCGCGCAGTGCGTCGTCCAACGCGACGACCTTGCCCTCGCCCTTCTCCTCGGGCTCCCTGCCCTCGTAGCTGACCGTGCCGCCCCGCGCCTTCGTGGCGATGAGCTCCTCCAGCCGACGCTCGTACTCGTCGGAGTACTGCGACGGCTCCCACTCGGTGTTCATCGCGTCGATCAGCTGGGAGGCGAGCCGGAGTTCGCCCTTGTCGACCTCACCGCTCGGAGGCCGCATGACGTCCTCGGGGTCGCGGATCTCGTCCGGCCAGTACAGGGTGCTCGCCGTGAGGACACCCTGCTGTGGGGCGATCAGGGCCAGGTGCTGCCGGTTGCGCATGACCAGCGTCCCCAGGCCAGCCCTGCCGGACTCCTCCAAAGCGGCCAGGAGGAGCTGGTACGGCTTCGCGGAGCTCTTGTCCGGACCGAGGTAGTAGGTGGACGAGAACCACAGCGGGTCGACGTCCTCGGCCGAGATGAACCCGTCGATCTCCAGGGTCCTGCTCCGCCCGGGCTGGATCTGCTCCATGTCCGCGGGTTCGAGGAGCACGAAGGAGTCGGAGTCGTCGACCTCGGCGCCCTTGACGATGTCCTCGTTCGCCACACGCTCGCCGGTGTCCTCGTTGACGCGCTGGTAGCGGACGCGCGCGTTGGTCCCGCGCACGAACTGGTGGACGGTCGGTCCGTGTCTCTCACGTGCGGAGTACATGCGCACCCCGACCGACACCAGTCCGAAGCTGATCGTTCCGGTCCACACTGTTCCTGGCACTGCTGACACCCCCGTCTCCCAGTGTGTGAGCGGGGTGGCAAACACCGGACAGACGCACGTCACGACTCTTCCCCGTTCCGGCGTCCGCGATCCGTTGTGCCTGTCCAGACTGACTGTTACCGTTGGTAGCACTTAATGGTCGTCCCTCCGCCCCCGGAGGATCCAACAAAGGATGTAAGCGCATGAGTGAGGCCACCGCGCCCGTCTTCAGCCTGGAACCGAGCGAGGATGTTCGCGACGTCCGGGACTGGGCCCACGGGTTCGCCGCCGACGTCATCCGCCCAGCCGCCGCCGAGTGGGACGAGCGGGAGGAGACCCCCTGGCCGATCATCCAGGAGGCCGCCAAGATCGGGCTCTACTCCCTGGACTTCTTCGCCAACCAGTGGCTGGAGCCCAGCGGACTCGGTATCCCCGTCGCCTTCGAGGAGCTGTACTGGGGTGACCCGGGCATCGCCCTGGCGATCACCGGCACCGGCCTGGCGGCCGTGTCCGTCGCCTCCAACGGCACCCAGGAACAGCTCTTCGAGTGGGTGCCGCAGATGTTCGGATCCGCCGACGACATCAAGCTCGGGGCGTTCTGCTCCTCTGAGCCCGACGCCGGTTCGGACGTCTCCGCCATCCGCACCCGCGCCGTCTACGACCAGGCCAAGGACGAGTGGGTGATCAACGGCGTCAAGACCTGGGCCACCAACGGTGGCATCGCCGACGTCCACGTCGTCGTGGCCTCGGTGGAGCCCGAGCTGGGTTCGCGAGGGCAGGCCTCGTTCATCATCCCGCCCAACACCCCGGGCCTCTCCCAGGGGCAGAAGTTCGCCAAGCACGGCATCCGCGCCTCCCACACCGCCGAGGTCGTCCTCGACGAGGTCCGCGTCCCCGGCTCCTGCCTCCTGGGTGGGAAGGAGAAGCTGGACGAGCGGATCGCCCGGGCCAAGGAGGGCAAACGCTCCAAGGGCCAGGCCGCCATGAAGACCTTCGAGGCCTCCCGCCCGAGCGTGGGTGTCATGGCGGTGGGTTGCGCCCGGGCCGCCTATGAGTACGCCCGTGACTACTCAGTCCAGCGCGAGCAGTTCGGCAGGCCGATCGGTGACAACCAGGGAGTGGCCTTCCTCCTGGCGGACATGGCCACCCGCATCGACGCCGCCCGGTTGCTGGTGTGGCGAGCGGCGTGGATGGCCCGCAACGGCAAGGACTTCACCAACGCCGAGGGCTCCATGAGCAAGCTCTATGCCTCCGAGACGGCCACCTTCGTGACCCAGAACGCCCTGCGCATCCTGGGCGGCAACGGGTACACGCGGGACTACCCGGTGGAGCGCTGGCACCGGGACGCCTCCATCTTCACCATCTTCGAGGGTGCCAGCGAGATCCAGCGGCTCATCATCGGCCGCACCGTCACCGGCCTGCCGATCCGCTAGGCACGGCCCACGGGCCAAGGAAGCGGCCGGGCGCGGGGCGATCACGCCCCGCGCCACGCCCCCTACTCCGGGAAGTGGCAGGCCACCGGGTGGCCCGCTCCGCGGTCCACCAGCTCGGGGGCCTCCTCCGCGCACAGGTCCCGCGCCTTCCAGCAGCGCGTACGGAACCGGCAGCCGCTGGGCGGGTTCACCGGGCTCGGCACGTCACCGGTGAGGACGATCCGTTCCCGCACCCGCTCCGTACGCGGGTCGGCCCAGGGCGCCGCGGACAACAGGGCGATCGTGTACGGGTGCGAGGCCCGGTCGTAGACGTCCTCGCGGGTGCCGGTCTCCACCACCCCGCCCAGGTACATCACCGCCACCCGGTCCGAGATGTGCCGCACCACCGACAGGTCGTGCGCGATGAACACGTAGGACAGGCCCAGCCGCTCCTGGAGCTCCGCCAACAGGTTCACCACCCCGGCCTGGACCGAGACGTCCAGCGCGGAGACGGGTTCGTCGAGCACCAGGAGGCTGGGTTCCAGCGCCAGAGCCCGGGCGATCCCGACCCTCTGCCGCTGACCGCCGGAGAACTCGTGCGGGTAGCGGTTCCCGTGCTCGGGGCTCAGACCCACCATTCGCAGCAGCTCGGCCACCCGTTCCGGTCCGCCGTCACGCCAGCGCCGGTGCACCTTGAGGGGTTCGGCGATGATGTCGTTGACCGGGAGCCGGGGGTTGAGCGAGGCGTAGGGGTCCTGGAAGACCATGCCCACCTCGCGGCGGACCCGCTGCATCCTCGCCGCCGACATCGTGGTGAGCTCCTCCCCTCGAAAGCGCACCGAACCGGCGGTGGGGGAGACCAGCTGGAGGATGGCCCGGCCGGTGGTGGACTTGCCGCAGCCCGACTCCCCGACCACGCCCAGGGTCTCGCGTTCGGCCAACCGCAGGTTGACCCCGTTGACCGCGTGCACCTGACCGACCACGCGGCGCAGGAGCCCGGAGCCGTGCACCGGGAAGCGCACCTCCAGGTCCCGGACGTCGAGCAGCGGGGTGTCCGGGTCCGTCTGGGTACCGGGTTCCTTTGGCGCGGTCGTCATCGCGTCCCCCCGTTGCGGAAGAAGGTCGTCGGGTCCGCCACGTCCACCAGCCGGTCACTGTGATGGCAGGCGGCCAGATGGCCGCTGTCGGGTCCGTCCACCTCGACCAGTTCGGGCTCGGCCGACCGGCAGGTGGCGTCGGCCAGCGGACAGCGCGGGGAGAACGGGCAGCCCCGGGGCAGGTTGATCAGGGACGGAGGGGTGCCGAGAATGGGCCGCAGGCGTTCGCGGCGCTCCGAGGTCATTGACGGGGTCGAGCCGAGCAGCCCCGCCGTGTACGGCATCCGGGTCCGGTAGAACACCTCGTCGGTCCCCCCGATCTCCACGGGGCGGCCCGCGTACATGACCAGGACCCGGTGGGCCAGGCCCGCCACCACCCCGAGGTCGTGCGTGATCAGCAGGATCGCCGCGTTGACGGTGTCCTTGACCTCCAGCAGCTTCTCCAGGATCTGGGCCTGCACGGTGACGTCCAGAGCCGTGGTCGGCTCGTCGGCGATGATCACGTCGGGGTCGTTGATGATCGCCATGGCGATCATGACCCTCTGCCGCATGCCGCCGGAGAACTCGTGCGGATAGCTGCGCAGGCGCTGCGCGGCCTGCGGGATGCCCACCAGGTCGAGCATCTCGCGGGCGCGTTCGAGCGCCTTGCGGGGCGGAACCAGGCTGTGCGCCCGGACCGCCTCGGCCAGTTGGTCCCCGACGGTGTGCACGGGGTTGAGCGCCGTCATGGGGTCCTGGAACACCATCGAGATCCGTCGGCCGCGCAGGGAGCGCAGGTCCTTCTGCCGCATCGCCAGCAGGTCCCGGCCCCGGTAGAGCACCCTGCCGCTGACGCGTGCGCTGCGGGGCAGCAGACCCAGCAGCGCCATCGAGGAGACCGACTTGCCCCAGCCGGACTCGCCGACGATGGACAGGACCTCGCGTTCCCGCAGGGTGTAGGAGACGTCGCGCACGGCTCTGACCACGCCGTCGTCGGTGGGGAACTCCACGGAGAGGTTCTCGACGCGCAGGACCTCGTGCTCGGTGGGGGCCTTGGCGTCGGAGAGGGTGCGGGCGGTGTGCACCTCCCCGGCCGCGTCGGTGACCGCCGCACCGAGGGCCGGGTCCGGCACGGGGCCGGGCGGCGGGGGGATGGCGGGTGTCTGGGTCATCAGTCACGCACCCTGTTCTGTCGTGGGTCGAAGGCGTCTCGCAGGCCGTCGCCGATGAAGTTCACCGACAGCGCGATCAGGATGATGAAGAGGCCGGGCCAGTAGAACAGCCAGGGGCGGGTGCCCATCGCGCTCCGGTAGTCGGTGATCAGCCGTCCCAGCGAGGTGTCCGGGGGCTGCACACCCATCCCCAGGAAGGAGAGCGCGGACTCCAGCAGCACCGCCGCGGCGATGGCCAGGGTCACGCTGACGATGATCACGCCCACCGTGTTGGGCAGGATGTGCTTGAAGATGATGCGGACCGAGGAGGTGCCCACCGAACGGGCGGCCTCCACGAACTCCTTCTCCCGCAGGGACAGCACCGACCCCCGCACCAGGCGGGCGGTCTGGGTCCAGGTCACCAGCCCCAGGACGATCCCCAGGTAGACGATGCCGGCCTGCCCGGCGATCTTGGCGGCCGCCGCGGCGATCGCCAGCAGCGGGATCGCGATGAGGACGTCGGTGAGGCGCATCAGCACCGCCTCGGTCCAGCCCCGGAAGTAGCCCGCGCAGGCGCCGATCACCGTCGCCACGACCGTGGCCACGATCCCGACCAGGAAGGCCACGGTCAGGGAGACCTGGGTGCCCCGCATGGTCAGCGCGAAGTAGTCCTTGCCGACGTTGTCCTGCCCGAAGGGGTGCTCACCCAGGGCCAGACCGGCGCCGCCGAGGAACCTCGGCACCAGGCTCAGGGTGGGGTCGCCGCCGTCGGTGAGGGGGCCGGTCGCGGAGGGCGACTTGTCCCACCAGCCCGGCACGGGACCGAACCCGATCGAGGTGAAGGACAGCAGGACCACCCCGGCGAGGAGAACCATGCCGAGCAGGGCCGCCCGGTGCCGGAAGAACCGCGAGCGGACCAGTTGCCACTGGGTGCGGGCGGCGATGTTCAGGCCCTCGGCGGCGTCGGGGTCCGGTTGCCCTGGCGCGGTCGTCCCGTCCTCGGGGTCCGGAGGCGGGGCGTCGTGGTGCGTCGTCATCGAGTGTCTCCCTCGGTCATGACAGCCGAATCCGGGGGTCGAGGTAGGCGTAGGTGATGTCGGCGACCATGTTGAACAGGACGATCGCGCCGCCCGCCACCACGAAGAACGCCATGACGGGTGCCGGGTCGGCCTCGTTGAGCCCGGTGAGCAGCAGGTGCCCCATCGCGCGCCAACCGAAGACCGTCTCGGTGACCACCGCCCCGCCGATGACGGTTCCGAAGTCGTAGGCGGCCAGGGTCGTGATGGGGATGAGCCCATTACGGAGGGCGTGCCGGGTCATGACCGTGCGTTCGGGCAGGCCCTTGGCCCGAGCCGTGCGCACGTAGTCCTGGTTCATCACCTCCAGCATGCTGGCGCGGCTGTACCGGGTGTAGGTCGCCAGGGACACCAGGATCAGGGCCAGGGTGGGCAGGGCCAGGTGGCCCGCCGAGTCCAGTGACAGCTCCCAGAACGTGCCCTGGTAGTTGGGGGTGCGGGCACCCACGGTGGAGATGGGTCGGCCCTGCATGGAGGAGCTGTAGGAGGCGAAGGAGCGCAGCATCCGGTCGACGAAGATGACGCCGCCGGTGAACAGGCCCGTCCACAGAGCCGTCGCCACGGCCTCGCGCCGGTACAGCACACCGCCGATCCCGTAGCCGAGCGCCACGCACACGGCGACGGTGGCCAGGGCCAGGCCGCCGATGACGGCCAGGCCGGGGTCGGCCAGGACCGGAGACAGCGCGAAGTACATGACCGTTCCCACCGCGGCCGACGCCAACGCGGCGTACATCGGCCGGTTCGGACTCGGCCCCGAGATCAGCACGCTGAAGCCGACGGCGGCGCCGAAGGCGCTGACCGCCACCACCACCGGGCCCAGCCCGGGGTCGGTGAACCACCGGGTGACCGAGACGAACGTGAGGATCCCCGCCGTGGCGGCCGCGGCACCGGCGAAGGCGATGATCCGAGTGCGCCGGTCGCCCACGACCAACGAACTCCAGGCCAGCCCTGCGAGCAGGGCCACCACGGCGATGACCAGGGGAGGGATGGCCGGTTGCGCCAGCCAGTTGTTGAACTCGATGGCGCCGTACTGCTTGAGCAGGACCCCGACCCAGAAGATGGGCAGGGAGAAGGCGACGAAGGCACCGAAGGTCACCGAGTGGTCGAACCCGCTGTACTGGCGCAGCGCGGACACGACACCGATGGCGATGCCGATGATGATCGCGAGGAGGGTGGCGGCCACCACCAGCTGCATCGTGGCCGAGACGGCGTCGGTGAGCAGGACGTTGACGTCCTGGCCCTGCCGGTTCACCCCGAAGTCACCGGTGAGGGCGCCACCGAGCCAGAGGAAGTAGCGGGAGTAGACGGGGAGGTCGAGGCGCATCCGCTCGATCCGCTCCGCCATTGCGGCCTCGCGGGCGTTCTCCGGCAGTTCGCGGAGGTCGGCGAGCGGGTCCCCGGTGTTGGTCGCGAGGACGAACATCACGAAGGTCGCGGCGAAGAGCACGAAGACCGAGACGACGAGTCTTCGCGCGATGAAGACGAGCACGGGTGCTGACTCCTGGAGGCAGGGGGACGTTCACGCGCGGCCGACGGGTCGGCCCTCCCGGCCGGGCCGGGGCCCGTGCCGTCCGGGTGGGGACCGGACGGCACGGGTGTTCGCGCGCGTTGGGTGCGGTGCGGCCTACTGGACCGACCAGTCCCACACGTTCCAGACGATGTCGGTCTGTGCGGGGTTGGGGATGACGTTCTCCAGGTTGTCGCTCCACGCGGCGGTGCCGGGGTGGCTGAAGAGCGGGATCGTCACCAGGTCGTCCCAGAGGATCGTCTCGATCTCGTTGATGATCTCCAGCTGGGCGTCGGGGTCGGCTTCCTGGAGGACGTCGGCCAGCAGCCCGTCCAGTTCGTCGTTGGCGTAGCAGCCGTTGTTGTTGCCCTTGGCCTCGCCGGTGCACTCGTCGGGGGAGCGGAAGGTGGAGTTCCAGCTGCTCACCTGGGCCGAGCCGGACCACGCGTACATGGCCACGTCGTAGGTGTTCTGCGACAGTCCGCCGTCGGTGTCGAAGAACGTGTCCTCACCGTTGATCTGGACGTCGAACCCGGCCTGGTCGCAGGAGTCCTTGATCAGCTCCGCGGTCTGCTGGCGGCGGGGGTTGCCGCCGATGAAGCCGAGCCGCACCTCCTGGCCGACCATGTCGAGCTCCTCGAGGAGCTCCCGGGAGCGGTCGAGGTCGACCTCGGCCCACTGGTCGCCGCCGCTGGCGGCAACGGCCTCCGCGTAGCCCGGGTCGAAGGGCGCGATGTTGCGGACGTCCATGGTCTCGGCGTCGGGCTGGACCGGCTTGATGAGGTTGTCCACGATCAGCTGACGCGGCACGCATTCGGTGAAGGCCTCGCGCAGCTCGTACTCCTCGAAGGGACTGGAGTCGAAGTTGAAGTCGAGGTGCTCGTAGATGTACTCGTCGTAGACCTGGTACTCCACCCCCTCCAGGGCCTCGACCTGGTTGATCAGGTCGACCGTGGGCTGGGGCCGCATGATGTTGATCTCGCGGTTCTCCAGGGCCTGGGTCTGCTCGTCGGAGGCGATCCAGCGCACGACGATGTTGGACGTGGCGGGGGCCTCACCCCACCAGCTCTCGTTCGGCTCCAGGGTCAGCGACTGACCCGCCTCGTAACCGGCGAGCTGGTAGGGGCCGGAGGAGGGGGTGAGGGAGGAGTCCGGCAGAGCGCCGCTGATGGTCCATCCCTCGTTGAAGAACTCGACGGAGTCGGCGAGGGCGTCGTGGTCCTCGTCGCGGATGGCCTCCACGAGCTCCTCGACGGTGAGTCCGCCCTGCTCGGCGACCACGTGCGCGGGCATGAGGGTGTTGTTGCCGTTGCCCGGGCCGTTGCTCGCCCAGTCCGAGAAGGGGACCTCGTACTCCAGCGCGAAGTCCTTGTCACCGATCTCGCACTCGGGCATGAGGGTGTCCTCGACGCCCGCCGTGCCGTTGGAGGAAAACTCGAAGCGGCCGCTCTGCTGCGCCCACCAGAGCAGCGCGTCGGAGCAGTCGATGACCTCCCCGTCGGACCACACGGCGTCCGGGTGGATCGAGTACTCGACGATCTGCGGGTCGTCGGAGACCTGGTCGTAGGTCCCGAAGTCGGTGTTGGGGGCGACCGCGCCGCCTTCGCCGAAGTACCAGAAGCCGCTGGTCAACTGGTGGTTGATGATCGCGTTCTTGCTGGAGTTGGCTCCGGCGGTGGTGTTGTTGAAGCTGTCGTACTCCTGGTCCCACGCCAAGGTGATGGTGGAGGAGCCGGAGGAGGCGTCGCCGCCGTCGCCGGAGTCTGACGTCGAGCAGGCGGAGAGCACGAGCGCTCCCGCCGCGACCACAGCCGTGGCCTTGGTGATCTTCCCGGTGATTCTCACGCAGTGGTTCCTCTGCCGTTGGGGGACGAATCCAGGATCGAAGTAGAACGGATTCTGGGCAGAGCGTGAGCCCGTGGCAATAGTCCGCAACGGGCTGTTATCCACCTGAGGCGTATTTGGCCCCAAAGCTAGCCAAAAAAGGAACTTTGAGTAGGAAAGCGGACTTTGTGCCATCCTCTGGTCCGTTGATCACCTGCGCCTTCGCTGGGTCTCGGGCCCGCCACGTCATGGAGAAGGCCCATCGTCACCTCATCCCATGAAGGGATTCACGGATCGGATCGGAGGCGGCTGCTTTTCCCTTCGTGTTGGCCGGGTTGCGTGCGGGGTCAAAGTGAAGAAAGGAAACTCTGAGGCAATCAATCGAAACACGCGTGCGAGATTCCCGAAACAACACGTACACCACCCCCGAGCCCCGTCCGCTGACGCCACACAGTCCCTCAGCACCATCCGTCGCCCGGCCCGAGGCCCGCACACCGGACGGGGCTGGCGGAGCCGCGACCCACCACCCCCGTTAGCCTGTGGCCCATGACACCAGGCAACGGCGCCCCCACCCTCACCATCCCGGCGGCCTTCAACGGCCCGGACGGCTCTGGCAACGGCGGCTACAGCGCGGGACTGCTCGCCGCGCGGCTGACCGCCCCGGGCGGCCCCGCCGTCCAGGTCACCCTGCGCACCCCGCCGCCCCTGGACCGGCCGCTCGCGGTGGAGGAGTCCCCTGAGGGCCTGCGCCTGGTCGACCCCGCGGCCGAGGACCGCGCCCGCCTCGTGGCCGAGGCCGTCACCGCAGACCCCCTCGACCCCGGGCTGATCCCCGGCGGACCTGTGGGCGTCACTGAGGCCGAGGAGGCCCGCGGACGCTACGCCGGGCTGGACGACCACCCCTTCCCGCGCTGCTACAGCTGCGGCCCCGAACACGCCGAGGGCGAGGGCCTGCGCCTGTTCGCGGGGCGGGTCCGCTCCGGCGAGGGCCCCGACGGGGTCGGCAACACCGTCGCCTGCACCTGGGAGGTCCGCCCGGAGGTGGACGGCGGCGACGGAACAGCCGCACTCGCCCAGGTCTGGGCCGCGCTCGACTGCCCCGGCGGCTGGTCCAGCGACATCTCCGGCCGCCCCATCGTCCTGGGCCGACTGACAGCCCAGGTCCTGACGGTCCCGCCGGTCGGCTCCACACAGGTGGTGATGGGCCACCTGGAGTCCGTGGACGGTCGCAAGGTCCACACCGGCAGTGCCCTGTACGACGGTGACGGCCGCGTGCTCGCCCTGGCACGCGCGACCTGGATCGCCATCCCGACCTGAGGGGCGCGTCCGCGCTCCGGTTCGCGGCGCCGCGCCCTCCAGTACGGTGAACGCTTGTGGCCTTCGAAAACACTCAGCAGACCGCGCCCGACGACGACACTCCCGCAGCGGCACCCCGGCGGGGACGGAGCGGGCGCGGCCGCGACCCCGAGCGGCGGCGGACCATCCTGGACGCCGCCGACAGGGTGATCCAGCGCGACGGCCCCGACGCCTCCATGCTCGCCATCGCCACCGAGGCGGGAATCAGCAAACCCATCCTCTACCGGCACTTCGGCGACAAGGGCGGCCTCTACCAGGCGCTGGCCCAGCGTCACGTGGACCCGCTTATCGAGGCCATCCGCTCCGAGCTGTACCAGCACGCCGACTTCGATGTGCGCGCGCGGGCCACCGTCGGCGCGTACCTGTCGATGATCTCGCAGAACCTCAACCTCTACCGGTTCCTCATGGACCGCGCCACCTCCGAGGACGTGCGCACCCGCAGCGACCTCGGACTGATGGTGCGCCGCCTGGGGGAGGAGCTCGCGGACCTGTTGCTCACCGAGGGCCGGATCAGGGATCGGCTGCGGGCCCAGATCGCCGCGCACGCCGTCGTGGGCATGGTCCAGGCGGCGGGGGAGTGGTGGCTCGAACACCCCGAGGTGAGCGAACAGGAGATCATCGACGACCTCACCGGCGCCGTGGTCGGTGCCATCCGGGGCAGCGGCACCTGACCCGGCGCCCCGGTCTGGGCCGCCCCGACGAGGCAGCGCCGCTCGGCCGCCCCGGTTCATAGCATTCGCCCCTCGTTCTACTTGTGGCCGATCATCGGCCGCGCCCCGCGCCGCCCGGATCAGGAACAGTCGCCGCACGGTCCCCTCGTGGTCCGGCCGTCTCGCGCCGTCCGGGCTACACCACGCGTCCCTTCATGGCCGGTCGGTCGCCCCGGGCCGCAACGCGGCCCCCGTTCCGCTCGTCGCTGATCGCTGGCCGCGCCCTGCGTCACCCGGGGCAAAGCTGTCGGCCGCACGGGTCTCCTCGTGGCCGGTCGGTTGTCTGGCGCCGCTCGGCCCGGAGCCGTTCGTCCCCACCCGGGGAGCCTCGTGGGCGGTTGGTCATCTCGCGCCGATCGGGCCGGGTCCCTTCGGTCCCGCGCGTCCTACGTGGCGGTCGGTTGCCGCCCCTCCCCGGAGCCGTTCGATCCCACCCGGCGCCCTCGTGGTCGGTCGGCTGACTCGCGCAGCTACCGTTCACCCTCGTCCCTTCATCCCCACCCGTCCCTTTGCTCCCCTCTCCCGAGACGAACTTTCCACCGGTACTTGACCTGGAGCGCACTCCAGGTCCCATGCTTGCGGCATGAAGGACTACTACACCCCCGGTGAGGTCGCCGAGCGCTTCGGTCTCACCCTCGACACCCTGCGCTACTACGAGAGGGCGGGCCTGCTCCGGAGGGTCGAGCGCGCCCCCAGCGGCCACCGCCGCTACCGCACCGACGACGTCGACCTGCTCCACCTCGTCCGGTGCCTGCGCGACACCGACATGCCCATCGCCCGGTTGCGCGACTTCGCGGAGCTGGTCCGCGACGGCGACCACACCATCCCCGAGCGCCTGGACGTGCTGCAGAGCCACCAGCGCGAACTGGACGCCCGCATCGCAGAGCTGTGCCAACGCCAGATCACGATCCAGCACAAGATCGACTACTACGCGGGGGTGCTCGCCGACGATGCCTCGGAAGCGGTCTCCGTGACCGGGGAGAGCGCCTGATGCGACACACCACGATCAACGGCCGCACCGTCAGCGCCCTGTGCCTGGGGGCGATGCAGTTCGGCAGCACCACGGACGCCGCCACCTCCGCCGCCATCCTCGACCGCTTCGTCGAGGCCGGGGGCACCTTCGTCGACACCGCCGACTGCTACCAGTTCTGGATCGAGGGAGGCCAGGGACACGAGAGCGAGACCTTCCTCGGCCGTTGGCGGCGCGAGCGCGGCGTGACCGACGAGGTCGTGATCGCCACCAAGATCGGCGCACAGCCGACCGTGCCCGGCGCCGGCCTGGAGGCGGCGGAGGGGCTCTCGGCCGAAGCCGTGGCGACGGCCGCCGAGCGCAGCCGCGAACGCCTGGGGGTCGACACCCTCGACCTCCTGTACGCCCACAGGGAGGACCCCGACACCCCGGTCGAGGAGACCATGGAGGCCTTCGCCCGGCTCGTCGCCGAGGGGACGGTCGGGGAACTCGGGCTCAGCAACCACCGCACCTGGCGGCTGGAGCGGGCCCGTTCCGCGGCGCAGGCCCACGGGTGGCCGCGCCCGCGGGTGCTCCAGTACCGCTACAGCTACCTCCAGCCCCGTGGCGACGTACCCCTGGAGTCCGCGGGTCACATGCACGCCACCCCCGAACTGTTCGACTTCGTCCGCGCCGAGGCGGCCCAGGGGCGCGAACACGTCCTGGTGGCGTACACGTCGCTGTTGAACGGCGCCTACACCCGTCCCGACCGGCCCCTGGAGTACGCCTACGACCACCCCGGCGCCGCCGCCCGCCTTGCCGTCCTGGACGACGTGGCCAAGGAGACCGGAGCGACCCGCAACCAGGTGGTGCTCTCCTGGCTCGCGGGCCACGATCCGGGCGTCATTCCGTTGGTCGGTGTCAGCAGCGTCGCCCAGTTGGACGAGGCGTTGGAGGCCATGGACCTGACCCTCACTTCCGATCAGCACTCCCGGCTCGCCGCCGCACGCTGATTCGGACCCGACATAGCTCGCACATGTCCCTATAACTCCGCTTTCGCGGTTTCCTGACGCTTCCGGCGGATACCTTCCCTAGGTAGGCGTGCGGCGGATCCGCGCGCACCGCGGACCCGCGAACCAAGGGGGAGGGGCCAGTTGCCCGAGAGCACGACGGCGTTGGAAGCGGACTCCGGTGCCTATCACCAGATCCACTTCGCCTGGGCCGAACCCACCCTCCTCGGTCGCGTCGGCCCCGGACCGGCGGCCACCTCCCTCCCCGACCGGGACCAGCCGGTACTGCGCTCCTGGCGCGACCGCCTGATCCCCGCCCTCACCGCCGACTACCGTTCCGCGCTGCCCGGCACCGACCCGGCGGCCTACCCGGAGACCCTCTGGGCCCACCACTACCCCGACGGCCAGAGCGCCCTCGTCTACCGGTGGCCCGGCGACGTCCGCGAGGCGCACGCCTGGGCGATCGTCGGGCCCACCCGGGGGCTCACCTTCCCCCGTGTGCTCTCCCTGCACGAGAACCCCAACACCCGGCCCGCCGCGAGCAGGCCACCGACACCGGGCTGGGCGACCATGCGCAGCCTGTCCGCCCCGGCTCCCTGGGAGCGCACCGCAGCGCCGGGTGCCCTGCGTACCCGGGACCGGCGCGCCGCCGAGACCCAGATCGACGGCGAACCCATCCTCGTCGGGGCCGTCGCCCACGCGCTCGCGCACCCCGACCGCCCCGTCCACCTGGCTCTGGACCCCGACCGGGCCGATCTGTGGCAGGCCGTCCAGCTGCGCTTCCTGTGGGGCATGCACCGCACCCTGCACGACGTCCTCACTCCGCGCGCCGCCCTGCCCGCCGCCGGCTGGAGCTGGTCCTTCTCCACCTACGACCCGGTCCTGGGCGCGGAGGACGGCCCGCACCTGGCCTTCGCCCCACCCCCCGCGACCCACTCCACGGGGTCGCCCCACCTCTCACCGGTCCCGAGCGACCACCTGCGGATCGCCGAGGGCCTGGTCACCGTCCTGAGGGAGGAGGGCGGCGACGCGCTCGCCGACCACCTCAGGGAGCGCGGGATTCCCGAGGCCACCACCTTCGGCGAACGCCGCGACCTGCTCCGCGACTGGCTGGACCCGGCTCCCCGCCCCGATCCGCAGGAGGAGCCCGACGAGCCCCAGACGCTGGAGCAGGTCCCCGAGAGCGGGGTGGCCGCCGAGGAGGACACCGCGGCCAACCCCGCCTTCGGCACCTATGGCGAGCCATGGCCGTTGACTGAGACGGCACCCTCTCCGCGCTGGCCGCTGACCGGGGTCGAGTCCTCCCCGGAGCGCCCGCCGCTGACCGAGGTCGAACCCGCCCCGCGGCCCACACCGCTGCCGGAGGTCGACTCCTCCCCGGTGCGCTCCCAACTGACCGACGTCGATCCCTCCTCGGAGCGCTCGCCGCTGACCGAGCTCCGACAGGGCCCGACGCCTTCGAGGCTGACCGAGGGCGAACCCTCCCGAAGGCCCTCGCCACTGGTTGGAGCCGATTCCGCCCCCGACCCGGCGTCCGACCCCGAGAGCGACCTCGAGGAGGCCCCCGACCCCTTCGCCGACGACGACTCGGACACCGCCGAGCAGGAGACCTGGGCCGGACGCCTCGATGGTTCCACCGGAAGGCGGGGGCACACCTTCCTGGGAGTGGCGCGGCGCCAGCTCCCGCAGGAACCGGAACACGACCCCCTCTCGATCTTCGGCCGACAACCGCGCCTGGGAGAACCCGACACTGACACGGCCCGGCCCACCGAGCTGGAGGCCGCATCCGGCGACACGCGGCTCTCACCCGGGGCGGGTTTCTGGGACGAGGCGCCGCACACGACGGAGCCCGCCCCCGAGACCCCGGGGGCCGATCCCGAGCCCTGGACCATCTCCGCCTCCACGAGCGCCCCCGGACCCGTCCGGGTCGACCGGCCCGAACCACGCTCCCCCGAGGACGCCCCGCCCCTCGCCCTTCCCGAACCCGTCGACTACGCGGCCGAGACCGTGCCCGAGCCGGACGAGGATTTCGACGACCCTGACGACAACTGGCCCACCCAGTACGCGGACCTGCCCCTCTCCCGCCTGGAGCGGTGGCACTCCAAACGCGGCCCCGAGGGGGCGCACACCGACGTCGTCGACGCCCGCGCCGCGGTCCGGGCCGAACGCGCGGAACTCCAACGCGTCCGCGACGAGCGCGACCACTACCACACCGAGGTCCAGGAGCTCCGCAGGGAGATCGCCCGCCTGGACCAGTCATGGATCGACGCGCAACCCTTCTCCGAGACCCCCGAACGGAACCGGCGCTGGCCCCTGATCCTGCTCGTCCTGGGTCTGGCCGTGGCCGCCCTCGTCATCGGTCTGGAGGTCGGCTCCAGCACAGGGACGGGTCTCCTGGGCCTCCTCCCGTTCTGACCGCCCCGTGTGACGGGCAGCACCCACCCCACACGTCCTAACCTGGGAGGATGACCGACATTTCCCCGGCCCCCACGGCGGTCCCGCAGCCGTTGTGGGACGCGATCCGCGAGCTCGACCTGCCCAAGCGACACCTCAAGGACCTGACGGCCTTCCCCGACGAGGCCGGTGAGATCCTCCTCGAGGCCGTGGACGTCCTGCGTGAGCGGGACGAACACGCGGCTCGGACGCTCGCCGATGCCCTGCGCGAGCACGCGCCGAAGACCGGGCACCGCCAGTTCGCGACCAACCAGATCGTCACGATGCTGCGCGCCGAGGGCCGGACCGACGAGGCCGACGCCCTGCTCAAGGAGCTCATGGACCCCGGCCTGGATCGCGGCGTGGCCGTGCTCCTCGCCGAGGACCTGGCGACGCGGGGCGACTACGACAAGGCCCTGCACTGCTACAACGTCGTCTGCCGGGGGATGCTCGCCCAGCCCCCGGAGACCGTCGCCGAACTCAACCGACTCGGCCTGCTGCCCCTGCTCGGCCGCGCCCGCATGCGCGAGGCGCTCGGCATGGCCCCGGACGCCCACGACCTGGCGACCCGCTCCACCGACGCCTACCTGCCCCCTCTGGAGAACGACCTCCGAGGCGCTCCGAGCGGGCACCTCCCCACGGACGAACGCCCCGCCCCGTCGCCCGGGCGCAACGAACCGTGCTCCTGCGGGTCCGGGCGCAAGTTCAAGAAGTGCTGCGGTTCGCCCCTGGCCCGCTGACCAGTCACGAACCAGTGAGAACCGGACACCCCTTCCGGGAGTCACATCCCGCATCAGTGCGCGCTCGGCGCACCGGGAGAAGAGGTGTCGGTTTCGTGTTCGGAATCCTGCGGCCCTGTCGTCACAGTCTGTCCGAGGACCTCGCACGGGAGTGGATGTCCCACATGTGCGGGCTGTGCCTCGCCCTTCGGGACGACCACGGCCAGGCCTCCAGGGTCGCCACCAACTACGACGGCCTGGTCGTGTCGGTCCTGACCGCCGCGCAGTCCCGCGACCAGGCCGGAACCCGTGCGGCGGGACGCTGCCTCCTGCGCGGCATGCGCGGGGCCCACGTCGCCGACGGTTCCGGCGCCCACCTGGCCGCGGCGGTCTCCCTGATGCTCGCCTCAGCCAAGATCAGCGACCACATCGAGGACGGCGACGGCGCCTACGCCCGCCCCGGCGTGCGCGCCGTCGCCGGTCGCGTGGCGGCGCGCTGGCAGAACGGCGCCCAGCGGACCGGCAACGGACTCGGGTTCGAAGGCAGGGCCCTGGTCTCAGTGGTGGACCGCCAACGCGAGGCGGAACTCTCCGCCCGCGAGGGCACGGACGTCCTGACCGTCACCCGACCGACCGAGGAGGCCACCGGCGAGGCCTTCGCACACACGGCCGCCCTGGCGGGCATTCCCCGCAACGCCGCCCCGCTCCAGGAGGCGGGACGCCTCTTCGGCCGGGTGGCGCACCTGCTGGACGCGGTCGAGGACCGGGCGGAGGACCTGGCCAGCGGTGCCTGGAACCCGCTCACGGCCACCGGTACCCCGGTCAGCCGGGCGCGGGAACTCTGCGACGACGCCGTCCTGGGCGTCGACCTGGCCCTCCGGGAGGCCGTGTTCACCGACGACCGCCTGGTCCGCGTGCTCTTGGTCCAGGAGCTCCACCGCGCCGTCGAGCGCACCTTCGCCCACGGCGGCCATCCCGGCCACGGTCACCACCCCGGCCACGGTCACCACCCCGGCCACGGTCACCACCCGGGTCACGGCGGCCACGTTGATTACCCCGGCGACGGCGGACACCCCCACGACGCCGGACACGGGGATCACTCCGGTCACGGCGGAAAGGGATCGAAGCACTCCGGAAAGGGCGGATGCTGCGGCGCCTGCTCCTGCGGCACCCCCGAACTCCAGGAGCCGCCGCGCGGCCGGGGCCTGCTCACCGGCTGCGCCGCGGCCCTGTTCATGTGCTGCACCTGCCAGTACTGCTGCCGCGACCCCCACCCCGGCCCGTGGTCGGGCGAACCCCAGGATTCCTGGTGCGACGCCTGCACGTGCGTGGCTGACACCTGCTCCACCTGCTGCGACGCGTGCAGCTGCTGTGGCAACTGCTCCTGCTGTGAGAACTGCGACTGCTGCAGTTGCGACTGACCGCGCCCGGGACGGTCTCACGGAGCCCGTCCCGGTGTCCGTCAGCGGTCGCAGCTCCGGCACCGGCGGGTGGCAGAACGCTTGACGTTGCCTCCGGTGGCCTGCAGAGGGGAGGTCTCACTGATCCGCTGCCACAGCCGGGGGTCCGGGTAGTTGATCCAGCCCCACAACGGGGCCCGGACGTCCGACTCGGACTGGTGGGTGCAGCCCAGCCGGTGGGCCACACCCCGCAGGGAGATGAGGATGGCGTCATTGGAGGGGTACGGCTTCACGGTGGAGAACGGAGTCCCCGTCCCACAGCTACCGATGTAGTCCCGGGGCAGCGCACAGGCGCACCCCTCACCGATGGGGAGTTCACAGAAATCGCAGCGCTTCATTCTCTAACAGTGCACCCGCATGGTGACGTTCAGGCAACTTTCGGTGCTCAACGCGCCACCAAATAAAAGAACCTGCCCCCGGGCCCGCTCCAGGCCCCGCCACGCGCGAGCCCGATGGCCCGGTTGGCCACTCGAAGTCTCGTCCTCCTTGACCCTAGGTAGACGGAGTTCACCCGGTGCGCCCCTGGCCGGTCACGCCCTCCTACTTGGGTCTGTAGTGGTCGGCTCTGGCCGAAGTCGGCCAATCTGGGGACCCCGTGCCCCTCGCGGGTGAGAATCCCGAGTGCCTGTCAAAGAGAAGAAGAGGACTGCCCCCATGCCAAGGCACGGTTTCGGAGAACTCGTCAGCGACGAACTGTGGAGCCGGCTCGTATCCTCGGCCCCACACCGCCCCTTCGAAGCCGGGCAGGCGCTGATCAACCAGGGCGACATCGGCCAGGGGGTCCACCTCATCCTCTCCGGGCGGGCGCGTGTCGAGTCGGTGTACGCCGACGGAACTTCAGCACCACTGGCCTTCCGCACTCACGGTGAGATCCTCGGGGAGTCGGTGCTCGCGGGCGGAGGCCGGACCCGCAACGCCACCGTGACGGCCCTGTGCGGCGGCAGCACGGCCTATCTTCCCGCCGAGCGTTTCCAAAACAGGTTGAGGGAACTCAACCTCGTGGACGCGCTGTGGGAGAGCGTCTTCAAACGCCAGGACGAGAGCGACCAGATCCGTGTCCAGCTGGCCCGGCTGCCCGCCGAACGGCGGCTTCCCGCGGCCCTGGTGCACCTGGCCGCGATGCTCGGCGAACCGACCCCGCCCCCGCTCACCGACGGCCCCGACCGCCCCGGAGAGGGACGCCTCCTCCATATCCCTCTGCCCCAGCAGGAGGTCGGGGGGTTCGCCGGGCTCTCCCGGACCTCTGTGCACAACGCCTACACCCAGCTCAAGGAGCTCGGGTTGATCCGCACCGGTCGGCAGTACGTGGTCGTGGTCGACCTTGCCCGGCTCGAGACCCTGGCCCTGGGGAGCCGCCGCGCCTGAGTGTTGTGTGTCACTGGTTTCCCGTTGTGTTCAGAAGTGAACAGAGCACTGCTGTTACCCACGGAAGGCTGTCCGCAGTCGGATGACAGTCGAAACGCCTCCCGAGGAGAACCGGCATGGAACTGGACCTGCCCGAACACGGCAAGAGCTCGCCCCTTCCGCCCTACCGAGCCGTCTTGGCCGTCGACATGGAGAACTTCAGCCGCACTTCCGGTCGCAACCAGCAGGTGATCGGCGCGTTGATCCCGGGCCTGCTGGAGGGCGCCCTTCACCGCTCCGATCTGGCGCAAGTGTGGGAGAACAAGAGGTTCCCCCGTCACGGTGGCGACGGTTACGTATTCGGCACCGACCCAAAGCACCTGCCCTTCCTCATCAGCCCCCTCCTCGAGAATCTGCAGAAGGAACTGGAAAGCATCCAGCCTCTCCTGGCCAACCTCGACCGCGAACTCCGCATGCGCATCCGTGTGAGCATCGACGTCGGACCCCTGCCCGACCTCGGTGAAGACGACCCCGTCAATGCCATGGGCGAGGCGATGATCAGTACTCACCGCCTGTTGGACTCCGAACCGGTCCGCACGGAACTCATGCGCACCGATCCTGACACCACCCTGGTCGCTGGCATCGTCTCCCGCCGGGTGTACGAGGACGTCGTCCTCGGCGGCTTCACCCCCGTCAACCCCTCTCGCTGGCGCCAGGTGAACGCCACCGTCGGGAGTAAGAGCTTCCAGGCCGAGGGATACCTGTTCGTCCCCACCCCCTCCTGGGGACCCAACACCGTCAACGGGGGAGAGGGGCGGCCCGACAACCCCCAACTCTTGGAGGCGCAAGGAGCCGTCCCGAACCGGACGGACGCTGACACCTCCCGAGTGGACAACTCCATTGGGATCAACAGCGGACAGGTGGTCCAGGGAGGAACGATTCACGGCGGGGTCAACTTCGGGGTGACCTCGAATGACGGGTGAGCCGGGTCGGGAGAAGGGCACTCCACGGCAACCCGAGAACGGGGGTGCCCCTGGCTCGGGAGACGTCCGCGGCGGTCCGCCCGGAGGTCGGGAGAGTTCAGACGTACGGGATCCGCAGGTAGGCGCGGAGAACTCGTCTCCAGGAGATCCACCCGAACCACAGGAGCGAAGCGGGAGGAGGCGCCGCCCGTCACCCTGGGGGAACGACGTCGGCAGGAACCACGGCCAAGTGGTCGCCGCGGGCCGGATCGAAGGCGGGGTTCACTACCACGAACACATTGGTGCGGGTATCACGCGACGGCTGCGACAGACCGCCACCGTCGGTGAGGACCGGATCAAGGAGGTCCGGAACACCTTCTGCACGAACGACCCGGAGGGATACGCGACCTTCCAGGACGAACTCAGGGCCGACGGTGTGGGAGTCATACTCGGGAGGCCGGGAAGCGGACGCGTCTTCACCGCGGTACACGCCCTGGCCTCGGTACGGCTCGGGGTCTCGATCGAGGAACTCACCGTCGACCCCAAGGAGGACGACGCCGGTGTCCGCCTCATCAACGTCGACTCCGAGGACTCCAGACTCCTCGATCTGACCCAGCTGCCTTTTCCCTCGCACACGCAGCAGGTGGCCCTGCGCGGTCTCGTGGCGGACGTACGGAGAGCGGGTGCGTCGCTGGTGTTCGTCGCGGAACCGGAGTCCGTGGAATTCCTGGTCGACCTCCGGGCTCAGTGGCGGATCGACGCTCCCGCGCGTGCCGTGGACGTTTTCCGGCGAGCCATGAGCCGAGCTTGCGGCGATGACGCCGCGCGTGTCTGGCTGAAGGACGAAGGGGTACGCGACGCCCTGGAAGGTGCCGAGCCGTCGAGGGCGATCTCGCTGGCCCGTGAGGCGCGTCGGCGCCGTGACTCCTTCTCTGGACAGGCCGAGTGGATCGAGCGCGTTCTTCGGGACCACGTCGAGAACTCCGACGATCTCGCGGGATGGTTCAGGAACCATGACCTGGACACCGAGTTCCAGCGCGTCCTCCTCGCGACGGTCGCCCTTTTGGAGGGCGGACCACGGGCGGTCATTGTCCACCACTCCCGGGGACTGGCCCGGACCTGGCACGTGCCTCCGTTGTGGCGCACACCCATCTCGGGGGACGGGCTCACCTCCCACCTGTGGGAGATACGAGCACACGTCCGTGAGGGCGGGATCTACTTCAATCGTCCCCAAGCGGCGGACGAGGCACTCGACTACCTGTGGCGTGAACACCCCGAGACCCGCGATCTCCTCAAGGAGTGGGTCCCGGAGGCCGTGGCCTCGCTCGACAGCCGCTACCGGCTCGAAGCCGCCCGCCGCTGGCTGCGCCTGGCCCGGAGGCACAGGGACTTCTCCCCGGTGCGCATGCTCCTGGAGGAGTGGGGCGACACCGCGGCCCTCATGTGGGAGGCCATTCCCGCCGTCGCTGAAGCCGCGGTCTCGCCCGAGTTCGGCCCGCAGGTGCGCCTGGCCCTCTACAACGTAGCCCGGTCCCCGGGTGTGCGGTTGCGGGACCGGACCGTGCTCGAGGTCTGCCGCGTCTACGGTCGGGTCCAGCCCGCGACAGCACTCACACGTCTCCGTCACATCGCCGAGAAGGTACCGGCGTACTGGGACGGAAGGCTCTTCCAGGCCCTGGAGGACATCGCCACGGAGACGGAGAACACGGGGATCGTTTTGGAGTCCCTAGTCGAGTGGGTGGACGGGCCGAGGAAGGGGCGGGCGGCCGTGGTCGCGGGTTCGGCCCTCTGCCGTCTGCTGGCCCTGGGTGACGAGCCCGGGCCACGGGTGATCGAGGCCCTCCGCGCCCGTGAGCTGGCATGGGAAAGCGTGGTGTCCGCCTGGTGCGCGGCCGCCTCGTGCGAGACCGAGGTGGGCAGGGTCCTGTGGGTGTGGTTGGACGCTCTGTCCGACCGTAGGGACGCGAGCGACGTCGGTTTCGAGGTGCTGAGGGGTGCCGCCCGGGCGCACGAACCCTTCCGACGGAGCCTCGAGAGGTGGCTCAACCGTTGGCGCCACGCCCACCCGTACAAGGCGCCCGGAATCGAGGACCTGTGGCGGATCATGAACGAGGAGAGGCAGCGATGATCGGACGAGGACGCAGGCGCGACAAGGGCGGGCCCCCGGTGTGGACCGTGGCCTTCCGACCGCCGGACACGGAAGTGCGTTTCCAGGCCCGCATCCCGAGCGCCTGCGAGGGGATGGGGTTCGACGCCGCCTTCGAGATGACCATCGCGTGGAACGGGGCCGGGGCCGCGGCACAGGCCCGCGTCCGGGCGTTCTTGCAGCGCCAGGTGATCAGAATCGCGAAGCGGGTCAGCGGCGATTTCTCGCTCGGTGATCGGGGGAGCGCCGAGGCGGAGATCGCCTGTGCCCTGGCGGAGGAGAAGGGCATCCACGACGAACTGGTGAGGGAGGTCGCGGTTCTCGTGGCCCTGTCGGTCGACAGGGAGGACCTCGACCTCGAACGCGAACGCGAACGTGTGGGTCCCCGCCACGAGATCCAGAAGAAGGCCCACCTCGCTCGTATGGACCGGGTCAGGGAGTTGCAACGGGACGTGCTCAGTGACCCGCAGGTGGCCCGCGTGTGGTGGTACGAGCAGAACCCCGACCTGCTGCACGACATCGAGAACGCGGGGGCCGCCCTCGACCTGATGAGTTCTCCCGGAGCGAAGGTCGAGGAAACCACCGAACACCGAGGCGACACCGGAGACCCGGTGCTCGACGCCTTCCTCGGCGGACTGGAGGAGTGGGAGGTGCCCCCCGTCCTGCAGCGCCTCACCACCATGCTGGAGGGGCTCGAACGCGGTGACCTCGCTGACCAGTTGCGCCAGAAGTGGCTGAACAACTGAGGCGGCCTCCCGGGCAGCCCTCGATGAGCGCTTGACCGGCTGAGGGCCCCGGCTTCATGTCAGTCGCTTTTGAACACCTCTCTCGTGTGCCAGGCGAGGGCGTCCTGATGGGGGCGGTCGGCCTTCCTCTGAGGAACGGAGACGGCCGCCCCCTCCAGGCCGGTGTACTCGTCTGCGGCGGGGGAGTGCCTGTGGAGGCTGGGACTCACCTGAACGGTCAGCTTCGGGGTGATGGTCAGGTAGCCCGCGTCGAAGAGCTTGTGCACGTCCGCGCGCAGGAGCAGTCCGTTGTCGAGCCGGTGCAGGCCGCCGTCGGCGACCGGGTGGATGTGCGCCGCCTCCAGGGTCGGCTGGATGGCGCGCCCCGTCACAGCGCACCGCCCCCGGTAGGCGTCGAGGAGCGCGAGCTTGAAGGCCTCGCTGGTCCGCTGCATCATGCTGCGCGAACTGGTGCTCTTCGGCGTGGAGGGCTCTGGTCGCTGTTGGGCCGGGGCTCCTCCGGGCTCCGCACTCGTTAGAGACGAACGTACGCGGTCCCGCTCGATCATGTGAAGCGGTGAATCCGAAACCGATCGCGCAGACGGGCTGTTCTCGCCTAAAGGAGACGGATCCGTGGCTCCTGCCAACGGTTTGCTTCCAGACGGGTCCCCGCTGCGCCAGGAGGGCTAGCTCACGGCGCATGACCACGACACAGATCGAGCAGAGCACGGAGCCCGTGACGACGCGCATCGTCGACTACTACGACGGGCGGAAACGGGCGTGGGTGAAGGAGGCCGTGCGCCTGCTGCACGCGGATGCCACGCGCTCGGCGGACACGCACGTGTTCCGCTTCCCCCTCCCCACAGAGTGGGGCATCGACCTCTACGTCAAGGACGAGTCGGTGCACCCCTCCGGGAGCCTCAAACACCGCATGGCGCGTGCGCTGTACCTGCACTCCCTGTGCACCGGCTGGATCGAGGCCGACACGCACGTGTTCGAGGCCTCCAGCGGTTCCACGGCGGTCTCCGAGGCCTATTTCGCCCAGCTTCTGGGGCTGAAGTTCACGGCCGTGGTGCCCAAGAACACCAGCGTGGAGAAGGTGGAGCTCATCAAGGCCTACGGGGGCGAGGTGAAGAACCCCGGACCCGACGGCGACATCGAGAAGGAAGCCGCGCGGCTGGCCAAGGAGACCCCGAAGGGGCACTTCATGGACCAGTTCACCTACGCGGAGCGCGCCTACGACCACCGGGACGACCACAACGTCGCGGCGACCGTCTTCCAGCAGATCTCCGAGGAGCGCCACCCCGACCCCAAGTGGTTCGTGGTGGGAGCGGGCACCGGGCGGCACCGGTGCGACCATCGGCCGACACATCCGCTTCAGTCGTCGCGACGCCCGCGTGTGCGTCGTGGACCCGCAGAACTCCGCGTTCTTCCCCAACTGGGTGGCCAACCAGGGCCACCCCAAGAGCCAGTGGCCGCAGGACCCCTCGACGTGGATCAAGGGGAGCCCCTCACACATCGAGGGGATCGGGCGCCCGACGGTCGAGCCCTCGTTCCTGCCCGCCGTCGTCGACCGGATGATCTCGGTGCCCGACGCCGCCTCGATCGCCGCCATGCGCCTGCTTCTGTCACGCCTGCGTCACCGTGCGGGTCCCTCCACCGGGACCAACCTGTGGGGTGCGTCGCGGATCGTCGCGGAGATGCTCTCCGACGGTGAGCAGGGCAGCGTGGTCATGCTCATGTGCGACCAGGGCGAGCGGTACATGAAGAGCTACTACGACGACACATGGGTCGAGCAGACGCTCAAGTTGGACCTCGTGCCCTACACGAAGGCGCTGGAGGACTTCCTCGCGACCGGCCGCTGGAGCGAGCCGGTGGTCGCCGCCGTGCCCGCCGCGAGGGATGCCTGAGCCGAGGTTCCGTGCGCAAGGCGCCACGCGCACGGCGGGCGGGCCCGCGCGGTATCGCGGGGCCCGCCCGGCCATGTGCACGGTGCGGGCGTGGTGACCAGGGATCGTCCACCGGCCGTCACCTGTTCTTCCGCCGTGGATTCATGAAAGTGACCGCCTCCCGGATACCGGGCGTGACTTAGTTTCGGAGACTGTGGGGGCTATTGCCGGGGCCCGGCAAGGATCTGAAACCGCTCGGACCAAGTGGTCGGGAAGACCTCGTGAAGCGTTGCGGGGTTGAGCCTCGTCCTGGCTGTGATCCATCGACTGCTGCTGTCTGGCGCGAGTCGAGTGCGAATCCCGCCCATGCCGCATTGCCGCTTCCGGTCAGTGGAGCCGAGAGTCCCTGCCGAACGACGTATCCGGCTGGGAAACCTCCGCGGCGGAGCGTCAGCGGGTCGTGGCTGAGCGGCCCCTGACAGGGAATAGGGATCGCACGCGTGGAGCCGACCGAGCTTGTGGCCAGGGTCGACTTCGATGTGGACGTCACGGAGGAAGAGGCGGAACAGCACACTCGGGACCTGGTACTCCTGCTGGAGGACCTGGGCGTCGACGAGGTGGGTGTGACGGAAGGTGAACCCGAGGCGAGGACCAGGCTGACCCCGCGCTGCTCGTGGGGGCTGTGTTGCTGGCGGGGGCGTTCCTCAAGCCCGTGCTCACCGGACTGGTGGACGCTGCTGGGGAAGTGGATCGAACAGAGAGGTCAGCGGTCGGTGAAGTGCAGCTCGGCGACGCCAAGGTCACTGTGGAGGGTCGCGTGGGTATGGCGGAAGTCGAGGCCTACATGCGGGCGCTGAACGAGGGAGCGAAGCCCCATGGGACCGCTGAGGACGGTGACTGATGCGCCGGACGGCGATCCTCACAGGGTGCCAACGGCCACGATCACCAGGCCCACTCGACTCACCGCACGCCGACATCTACACCATCGAACGAGTCCTCAAAGCGAACGGGTACTACGTCCGGGTGAAGCCACTGTTGGAACCCGGCCGCAACGAGGCCCCGGAGGCCCTGGAGGCGGCGCTGTCGGAGGGCAAGCCCGACGACCTCCAGCCCGTTTCGTTCTCAGGGCACGGGGTCAAGACAAGTGGGGGCGGCTGCGCCTGGTCCTCCGGGACACGCGCCGGAGGCTCCTGGAGACGACCGTGCTGCCGCGGACGTCCTCAAACGGCTGTTGGAGGACTCCCGGATGTCAGCCAGGTGCTGTTGCTGAACTGCTGCCATGGAGGGGCCTTCGCGGACAGCTTCGTGACCCGGTCCGACGGTGGCGGGGAGGCTGAACCTCTTCATCTGGAGCGTGAGCTCAGCGTGGTGCGGGGACCTACGCGATCGCGACCTCGTGCGCTTTCGAGCTGGTTCGAGAGGGCGACAACAGCGCGGGCGCGCGTCCGTCTCCGTTCAGTGCCTCTGTGGTGCGCGGGCTGGCGAGGGCGGCTACCGGCTCCAACGGCGACGGGTGGATCGACGCGGTCGACCTCTACCAGCACATCCACCGCGAGGCCGACCACGTCGAGGGTCAACGCGTCACCGTCTCGTCGCTAGGTGTGCGAAGTTCACTGGTGCTGGTCCGGCACACGGGGGCGGCGACCGCTGCTGATTTGCCGAAGGCCCGGGCCGGAACCAGGGAAGCGGGGAGTACTGGGGAGGAAGGCACGGAGGCTCCCACAAGGGAGGCGGGCCACTGCGGGCACCGTGCGGGCGGTGTCTGGGGCCGGGGATCCTCCTTCGAATACTTGCGCGACTGCCTGATGAAGCAGAGCGTGCTCCAGCACTGCCGGACGCGAGCGGGTGGGACGCCGCTGCCTGCGAAATGGAGAAGTGCTCCTGCGCAGAGCGGAGGATCGGTGGAGACTGACCGGGAGGGCGGAAGGTTTCGCGCGGGAAGCGGTCGACGAGGGCCGCCCCCTGCGCTACGGCTATCCGGCGGTGCTCTTCGATCCGGAGCGGTCCGAGCGCAGCCGTGGCCGCAGCCAAACTCGCCCGGTGTTCGTGATGGATGAGGACGGGCTTGCCGAACCCGAGACGGTGGCGGGCGAGCTCATCGGCGGTTGAGCCGGGCCGAGCTCCTGGAATGTCTCGGCCCCCCGCTCTCAACGGGCGAGGGCGGCGATGTCAGGGCTGTTCGGGGTCGCGGTTCCAGTAGTGGCCGCAGACCCCGCCCGCCTCCTCGGAGAACGTGGTGGTGAGGTCGGGGTCCCAGCCCTGCTCCAGGAGCCAGGCGCGGACGTCGTCGCGTTCCTCGCGGACGCGCCGGTAGGCGTCCCGAACCCCCGAATACCGGTCCCCGCGTTCGGGGCGTTCGCGCCGGAGGTCGCGGCGGGCCTTGGTGATCCTGCGCCCGTAGTACTCCTCGATCACCGCGGCGGCGTTGAGGTGGCTGAGGAAACCCCGTTCCTGCCAGTCGGACAGGTCCCGGGCGCGCAGGAGCTCCACCTCCCTGCCGGTGCCGCCTGGATCGCCGCCCGAGGCGCGCGCGGCGCGAGCCGCGCCCTGGGTGTTCTCCAGGCGGCCGGTGAGGAACTCCTCGATGGCGGCCAGTGCCGTGGATTGCGTGGCCTGTCCGTCCGACGCCATGGTCGCCTCCGGTCTCGGTCCTGTTCGGTGCGGGTGTGTGACTGCTTGTCACCCACGCCCAGGTTCGCACGGCGGCGGAGACGAGCGGTACGCGGCGGCGGGCCACGGAGTCGGACGGCCGGTGGTCAACTCCCCGTGTTGAGCGACCAGATGGAGAAGTTGAGTGCGGTCGCGAACGCCACCCAGGCCCAGTAGGGCACCAGCAGGGCCGCGGCCCAACGGGACACGCGGGCGAACAGGAGGATGGTCACCGCCAGGGCCGCCAACAGCAGCACGATGTCGACCAGGGCGGTTCCCCGGAGTCCGGCGGTGAAGAACAGCGGCGACCACGCCGCGTTCAGGAGCAACTGGACGGCGAACAGGGACAGTTCCGTGCGGGCTCCCTGCCAGCCTCGCTGGCGCCAGACCAGCCAGCCGGACACGGCGATCATCGCGTACAGCACCGTCCACACCGGGCCGAACAGCCAGGACGGTGGTGCCCACGACGGTTGCTGGAGAGCCGCGTAGTCCCCGGCGGTTCCGGGATTGGAGAGCACACCGACCAGCGCGGCCGCGGTCACGGCGGCGGCGAACACCAGGGCCGCGAGGAGTGCGGACGTGGTCGACGGGGTGAATCTGGGCGTGGCGGTGGTCATGGATTCCCTTCGAGCGCAGGAGCGCTGGCTTGTGGTCGGCTGGCGCCCTGAGTGGCGGCGCCGACACCGTCGGCTGATTACTCGTATACCGAGTAACTCGTTTTCCAAACATTTATGTGTCAGAGAGTACACGTCCCGGAGCGCAGCGTCCCGCCTCTGTGCCTCCCACTCCCAAGGCGGAGTCGGCCACATACTGTCCCCATGGGCGATGCGGCCGTCGAGGGAGAGCCTGCGGGAGCGGGACTCCACCGCTGGTCGGAGCGTGGGCGGAGCCCTCCTGCGCGCGTTCCCCCGAGTGATGGGTGCGATCACCGTCGGGTACGCCCTTCTCGTCCTTGTCAGCCCCGAAGTGATGACCGATGCGATCGGCCTGTCCCACGGGGCGCCGACCCGGACCTGGCCCTGCTCACCCGCACCATGCTCCTGCGTGACCTGGCCTGTGGCCTCGCGATGGTGTTCGCGCCCGCGGGGTGGCCCCTGCTCACGGCGATCGCCATCCGGGTGGCCTCCGATCTCGGGGACGCCCTCATCATGGGCGCCGGCCTGCCCACCGACGCCGACCGCTGCGCCGCGTTGGTGGTCGCGGGCGGGTTCGGCGTGCTGTGCGCGCTGAGCGCCTTCGGAGCGCGTCGCCCGCAGCGGTCCGGTCGCAAGGCCATGTGAGCGCGTCCCAACACGACCCACGACATCGAAGGAAACGGGTGCACATGACCCAGGACAGGCCTCTGTGGTTGTTCGGCGACCAGCTCGGCGGGCACTTCCACGGCACCCACCGGAACCGGGGCCGACCGATCCTGCTGATCGAGTCCGAACTGGCCCTGCGGCGCAGGCCCTACCACCGGCAGAAGCTGCACCTGGTCCTGGCGGCCATGCGGCGGTTGGCGCGGGACCTGGGCACCCGGGTCACCTATGTCCGGGCGGCGACCTACCGGGAGGGACTGCGCCGGTTCGGCCAGGCGGTCGATGTGCACGAACCCGGGTCGCACGCCGCGTTGGCACTGGTCGAAAGCCTGCGGGACGAGGGGTTGGTCGGCGAGGTCCTGCCCACTCCGGGGTTCGTGTTGGGCAGGGCCGAGTTCGCCGAGTGGGTGCAGGGCCGGTCGGGCTTCCGGATGGAGGACTTCTACAGGGACCAGCGCCGCAGGTTCGGTGTCCTGCTGGAACCCGACGGTGGGCCCGTGGGTGGCGGGTGGAACTTCGACAAGAGCAACCGTGAGGGACCGCCCAGGGCCGCGACATTGGGGGTGCCAGCACCGTGGCACCCGCGGGAGAACGCCATTGACCAGGGGGTTCGCCGGGACCTGGACGCCCTGTGCGGGGAGACCGGGAGCAGGGTGGTGGGCGAGGACGGTCCCCGCCTGTTCGCGGTGGGCCGCGCGGAGGCCGGGCGGGCGCTGCGCCGGTTCCTCGATGATCGGCTGCCGACGTTCGGCGCCCGCCAGGACGCCATGTTGGAGGGCGACTGGAGCATGTCGCACTCGCTGCTGTCGGTCCCGCTGAACCTGGGTCTGCTGGACCCGCTCAGGGTGGTCGAGGCCGCCGAGCGCCGGTATCGGAAGGGCACCGCACCGCTCGCCTCGGTCGAGGGGTTCGTCCGGCAGATCCTCGGTTGGCGCGAGTGGACCTGGCACCTGTACTGGCATCTGGGGCCCGACTACCTGCGGTCGAACCACTTCGGTGTGCGCACGGAGCTGCCGGGGTGGTGGCGCGAGCTCGACTCCGAGGGGATCGAGGCACGGTGTCTGAGCCAGACCATGGCGGGGTTGCGGGAGCGCGGCTACGCCCACCACATTGAGCGGTTGATGGTGCTGGGCAGCCACGCCCTCCAGCGGGGCTACCGGCCCGAGCGGCTGAGCGAGTGGTTCGCCACCTCGTTCGTGGACGGTTTCCCCTGGGTGATGGCCACCAACGTCATCGGGATGAGCCAGTACGCGGACGGGGGACAGGTGGCGACCAAGCCCTACACCTCCGGGGGTGCCTACATCCATCGCATGAGCGACCACTGCGGCTCGTGTCGGTTCGACCCCGGGGTGCGGGTGGGGCCCCGGGCCTGTCCGTTCACCGCCGGGTACTGGGCGTGGATGAGGCGCAACGAGGAGGTGCTCTCGGGCAACCACCGAATGGCGCAACCCCTCGCGACGATGCGTCGGTTGCCGGACCTCGAGGCACTCGTCGAGCAGGAGCGGCAACGGGAGTAGTCCTGGGTGTTTTGTGGCTTTGGGGGTGGTTTCTGGGGTGACCGAAAACGCGGGAGTTCGGTGGTCCTGGATGCGAGCTTAATGCGGTCTTCGGGTGGATCTTTGGTCTTTTGTGGGTGCCTTGGGGGATAATGTCTCCGACGTCTTCGGGGGCGGGGGGAAGTTCTGTTGGTGCTGCTCATGCGGCATGTTGGGGCTCTGGGGTGAGGCGATGTGCCTCGAAAGTCCGTTTTGGGAATCGGAGTGTGGTGGGAAGGCCTTCTTGTGTCTGAAAAAGAGGTTCCTGTGATTTCGCGACGGAGTTTCTCGTAAAGTGAGCCGCGGTTTGGGGGACGGTTCGGGAGCGCTCGAGAATGGGCTCCTCCCTGCGTTTCGTGTCCCCTCGCCCTCTCAGTCCCGCGCGGCCCAACCGCCGCGCGGGTACACGCGACCACCATGAGGAGAGACACCTCCGATGTCGATCGACTCAGCCCCCGAGGTTCGGACCAGCGATCAGCAGAGCCTGGCGACCGCGGCCGCGCGGAACCTGGCCACCACCACCAAGTCCGCTCCGCAGATGCAGGGGAAGAGCTCCCGCTGGCTGCTCAAGACTCTTCCGTGGGTCCAGACCGACGGTGGCGCCTACCGGGTCAACCGTCGCCTGAGCTACACCATCGGCGACGGCCGGATCGACTTCGAGCAGAACGGCTCCGAGGTGCGCGTGATCCCGCGCGAGCTCGGGGAGCTGTCCCTGCTGCGCGGGTACGACGACATCGAGGTCCTGGAGGCGCTGTCCCGGCGCTTCACCCAGCGGGAGTTCGGGCCCGGTGAGGTCCTCGCCCAGCAGGGCTCCTCCGCCGACCACCTGTACCTGCTGGCACACGGCCGCGTGCACAAGACCAGCGAGGGCGCCTACGGGGAGACCAACCGCCTCGGCGTCCTGGCGGACGGCGACAAGTTCGGCGAGCGGTACCTCCTGGAGACCGAACCCACGTGGGAGTTCACCGTCAAGGCGGCGACCGCGGGCACCCTCCTGGAGCTTCCGCGCCAGGAGTTCATCGCGCTCCTGGACGACTCTCCCAGCCTCCAGGCCCAGGTCCAGGGCTACCTGTCGGCACCGGGGCACAGCCAGAACAAGTACGGCGAGGCCGAGATCGCCCTCTCCTCCGGGCACTCCGGTGAGGTCGAGCTCCCCGGCACCTTCGTCGACTACGAGCTCAAGCCCCGTGAGTACGAGCTGAGCGTGGCCCAGACCGTGCTGCGCGTGCACACCCGGGTCGCCGACCTCTACAACAAGCCGATGAACCAGACCGAGCAGCAGCTCCGCCTGACCATCGAGGCGCTGCGCGAGCGCCAGGAGCACGAGCTGGTCAACAACCGCGATTTCGGACTGCTGCACAATGCCGACTTCCGCCAGCGTATCCAGACCCACTCGGGCCCGCCCACCCCGGACGACCTCGACGACCTCGTCAGCATGCGGCGCAACACCCAGTTCATGTTCGCCCACCCCCGGGCCATCGCGGCCTTCGGCAAGGAGTGCAACAAGCTGGGCCTCAACATCGGCACGGTCGAGGTCGGCGGGCACCACCTGCCCGCGTGGCGCGGAGTGCCGATCCTGCCCTGCGGCAAGATCCCGATCTCCGACCACCAGACCTCCTCGATCATCGCCGTGCGTACGGGCGAGGACAACGAGGGCGTCATCGGACTGCACCAGACCGGCCTGCCCGACGAGGTCGAGCCCGGCCTCAACGCCCGGTTCATGGGCATCGACGACAGGGCGCTCATCTCCTACCTCGTGAGCACCTACTACTCCGCCGCCGTGCTCGTCCCGGACGCCCTGGGCGTCCTGGAGAACGTCGAGGTCCGCCCCCGTGCCTGAGCCGTCCACACCCTCAGGGAAGGGGGACTGAGTGTCACTGCTGTCCCGGATGTCCTCGACCAGCGCGGGGCACTCGACGGCGGAGCTGGTGCGGTCGCTGCTGCTCGACCCCCAACGCCCCGGGAACGCCGACCTGCTCGCGACGTCCGCGAGACCGGTTCGCGGACCCCGTCTGCCGGGCGGGCCCTCGGGGCTGGGGACCTCCGCCGCCCGGATCCTGCTGCCCGACCGGCCGCCCGTCTCCGAGCCGCGGGGCCAGCGGGCCGCCACCCTGGTTCCGGCCTCGCCCGCGGGTCCCGGACTCCCGCAGGGCGACGGCGGTTCACCGGTCCCCGTGCTCTACTGCCCTCCCGCCGTCCGGGACGACCCGGCGCTGGGGGAGGAGGTCAACGACCGCCTGGTCGAGTGGGCCGAGGAGGTCGGTGTGTACCCCGGCCAGCTCGACCGCGTGCGCGCCTGCGACTTCGGACGCCTCATCATGCTCGCCCACCCCGAGAGCGACGACCCTGAACGGTTGCTGGCCGCGGCCAAGTGCGCGCTTTCCGAGTGGTCGGTGGACGACCACTACATGGACGGTGAGGTGGAGGAGGCCCAGCCCGAACTGCTCGGGCAGCGGCTGGCGATCGCCCACTCGGTGATCGACCAGGCGCACCTGCCGCTGCGCTACGCACCGCAGTTGGAGGAGGTCGTCCAGGCCGACCCGGTCATGGTGGCGCTGCGCGCCGCCCTGGACAACCTGTCCGACTACGCCTCGGCCGCACAGGTACGCCGTCTCCGGCACGAGCTGGCCATCATGTTCGTGGCCTACAACCAGGAGGGGGTCTGGGCGGCGACCGGCCAGCGTCCCCCGGTCTGGGAGTTCCTCATGCACCGGCATGAGAACAGCTTCGTGCCCTGCATGGTGCTCATCGACGCGGTCGCCGGCTACGAACTCTCCCAGGCCGAGTTCGCCGACCCCCGGGTGCGGAGGGTCTTCACCCTGGCAGGGTCGGCGAGCGTGATCGTGAACGACCTCTACTCGATGGGCAAGGAGGACCCCTCGGACTTCAGCGTCCCGCGGCTGATCGCCACCGAGGAGAACTGCTCGGAGCAGGAGGCCATCGAGCGCACCGTCCTCATCCACGACGAGATCATGCACACCTACGAGGCCGAGGCGGCCGCGCTCGCCCTCGCCGGTTCGCCGGAGCTGCGCCGCTTCCTCGCCGGCGTGTGGGCCTGGCTAGGGGGAAGCCGGGAGTGGCACGCGCGGACCGCGCGCTACCACGGCGCCTCCGCCACCTGACCCCACCGCATCCCAGACCCCTCCGAGCGGGGGCGCGTGCCCCCGCTCCGGTTCGGTGTGCGCCGCTGACGCGGTGCGCCCGAACCGAGGACGAACACCACCATGACAAGGAGCAACACGATGACCACGACCATGCCCTCTCACAACCCGGTGCGGAACCAGGGCCAGGTCCTGCGTACCGCCTACCAGCAGTCCGTCGCCGACTACTGGAACGCGGAGAAGGACCCCGTGAACATCCGCCTGGGTGAGGTCGACGGTCTCTTCCACCACCACTACGGGATCGGCGACTACGACCCCTCCGTGCTGGAGGGCCCCGAGGAGACACGCGAACAGCGGATCATCGAGGAGATGCACCGCCTGGAGACCGCGCAGGCGGACGTGCTCCTGGACCACCTCGGTGACATCACCCCGGACGACCGCATCCAGGACACCGGCTCCGGCCGTGGCGGCACCAGCTTCATGGCCAACGCCCGGTTCGGCTGCCACGTGGACGGGGTGAGCATCTCCGAGCAGCAGGTGGAGTTCGCCAACGCCCAGGCCCGTGAGCGGGGTGTGGACGACAAGGTGCGCTTCCACTTCCGCAACATGCTGGACACCGGCTTCGAGACGGGTTCGATGCGGGCCAGCTGGAACAACGAGTCCACCATGTACGTGGACCTGTTCGAGCTGTTCAGCGAGCACTCCCGCCTCCTGGAGTACGGTGGCCGCTACGTCACCATCACCGGTTGCTACAACGACGTGACCGGCGGCCGCTCCAAGGCGGTCAGCCGGATCGACGAGCACTACACCTGCAACATCCACCCCCGGAGCGAGTACTTCCGGGCGATGGCCGCCAACAACCTCGTGCCGATCAACGTCGTCGACCTCACCGCCGCGACCATCCCGTACTGGGAGCTGCGCGCGCAGTCGCAGGTCGCGACCGGCGTGGAGGACCCCTTCCTGGCCGCCTACAAGGAGGGCAGCTTCCACTACCTGCTCATCGCGGCGGACAAGGTCTGACCCCTCCGCACGCACGGCCCGGTGACCGGGGCGCCCTCCCTCAGGGGCCCCGGCCCGGGCCGTCGTCACCACGCGGCACGCCACAACACCGTCGAACACGAAGGGCGCTCATGACCACCGACACCCATGCCGGAGTCCCCGGGTCCGTGAACGAGACCGTGCGGGACGAGCACCGGCCGATCATGCTCGAACTGGTCGACGAGGACGGGACGACGACGGGCACCGCCGAGAAGCTGTCCGCGCACCGGGCCCCGGGCCAGCTGCACCGGGCCTTCTCGGTCTTCCTCCTGGACGAACGGGGTCGCCTGATGCTCCAGCGCCGGGCACTGTCCAAGTACCACTCGCCGGGCCTGTGGTCCAACACCTGCTGTGGTCACCCGGAACCGGGCGAACTCCCCTTCGTGGCGGCCTCCCGGCGCACGGGCGAGGAGCTGGGGGTGGCCCCGACCCTGATGCGCGCGGCCGGGACGGTGAGCTACCACCACACGGACCCGGTCTCGGGTCTCGTGGAACGCGAGTTCAACCACCTGTTCGTCGGGGTGGTCCGGGGCCAGACCCGGCCGGACCCGGAGGAGGTGGCGGAGACGTGCTACGTGGACGCCGTCGGACTGGAGCGGCTGCGCGGGACGGCGGAGTTCTCGGTGTGGTTCCCGACGGTCCTCGACGCCGTGCGGCCCGCCCTGCGGGAGCTGGGCGCCACTGCCGGCTGGTGATCCGGAGGCCGGGGCGGTGGGACCCGGACCGGAAACCGGGGGATCAGACGTCGCAGTCCTTGCAGCGGCTGGTGGCGACCCGGTCGGTGTTGCCGTGGGTGGCCCTCAGGGGCGAGCCCTCGCTGATCCGGCGCCACACGGAGGGATCGGCGTCGAGGACCCATCCCCACTTGGGGGCGCTGACCCCGCTCGGGTACTGGTGCTGGCAGCCGGGAAGGTGCGCCTTTCCGCTGCTGTGGATGTGGATCTCGCTCACGGTGGTCGCCTCGCCGCGACGACGGTCGGTTCTGAGCGCGCAGGCACAGCCGCCGTCCAGGGGGAGTTCGCAGAAATCACAGCGTCTCATCGCACCATCATGCAGAGCCGGTGAACCGTGCGGAAGCCCCCTTCCGCCACCGCGACACGTCCGGGCCGTGTGGACCACCGTCCACCGGCCCGGATCGTCGGGGGTCAGCAGCGGGAGTTGATGGTGCCCTGGATGGAGGACTTCTCGGTGCTGGTCACGGACAGGCCGTAGCGGTGCTTCACGTTGACCCAGGCCTTGACGTAGTCGCAGTGGATCGCGGTGCGCGGCGGCATCCACGCCGAAGGGTCCCGGTCGCCCTTGGAGCGGTTGCTGCTGGCGGAGACCGCCCACAGCTGGGGCGAGGAGACGTCGTTGGCGAAGGCGCGGCGCTGGGCGGCGGACCAGCCGTTGGCGCCCGACCGCCAGGCGTCGTGGAGCGGCACCATGTGGTCGATGTCGAACGAGGACGCGTTGTCGGTCCACACGCCGTCGTACTCGCTGGACCACCGGCCGGAGGTCGGCTGGCAGTTGCCGTCGACCTGGACGGTGTGGCCGTCGCGTCGCAGGACGGTCTCGCGCGCGTCGCAGGGGCTGCTGATGATCACCCAGTGCGGGAAGAGGCTGCGGTCGTAGCCCGCGCCGTTGTTCTTGGCGCGGACGGTCAGGCCGTTGAGCTGTGACTGCGCCGCCGACGCGGAGGGGATGCCGGGCGGCAGGACGTGGTGGGCCAGGGCCGGGGTGGCCCAGCCGAGGACGGCGACGAGCGCGGCGGCGGTGAGCGCGGACAGGGCGCCGACCACCGTCCGGCGCGCGCGGGTGAGGGGGAACGTACGGGGGATCGCGGGCAACGCTGCTCCTTGGGGGAGGAGGGTGTCGGTCGAACCCTCACACCATGGGGCCTCGAGGGCGGTCTGACCAGACCCCTCCAAGTGAAATCCGTTCCGTGGTCCGGTTGCGGCGCGGTGACGGCGCTGGTGGACGACCGTTGCCCACTGGCGCCGTTGATCGACCGCGCGCCCGATCCATCGCGGCCGCGCCTTCACACACCCTGTTCCAGTTCCCGCAGGGCGACGGTCAGGAACTCGTCGAACTCGGTGTCCGCCTCGTCCAGGGCCTCCCGTGCGCGTTCCTGCGTCACGCGTTCCCGGCACTCGCGGAACTCGCGGAAGTCACCCTCGCACTCGCCCGCGAGCTCTCCGGCGGAGAGGTCCCCGCCCGTGTCCAGGTCCATGCGGATCAGGATGAAGTGGACGTCCTCGATCTGCCCCCAGGCGGTCCACGTCGCCATGTTCAGTCCGTCCGCAGTCATCTCCATGACGAACTTGCCGCCGTCGTCGGGGAGCGCTGGGGAGTCGGACGAGCGCAGGGTGGCCTCCATCTCGACCCCCTCGTTGACCACGGTCATGGTCGAGCAGGTGTCGAGCAACGACTCGTACGCGGACGTGTCGAGGTCCGCCTCGTCGAAGTCCCCGGTGACCAGTACGTAGGTGTAGATCGAGGGCCCGGAGCGGGAGTTCACGGCCACCTGCCCCGCGCCCTCGGCCGACTCCTCGGGGAGGTCGGCCGGGCCCTCGTTCATCGCCGCCGCGCACTCGGGGGGCTCGACGGAGTCGAAGTCGGTGCCGGAGGTGCTGGTGCCGTCCAGCTCGGCCATGTCGACGCTCTCCACGTCGTACCCGGCCGGGTAGTCGGATCCGGAGGGCAGGAGGGACTCCAGGCGGTCACTGGCGGTGACGTTGATCTGCTGATCGCAGGCGGTCAGTGGCAGGAGCAGCGCGAGGGGGAGGAAGGGGACGAGGGCGGTCCTCTGGCGCACGGGGAGTCCTTCGGGGTCGGGGGTTCGTTCACCCGTGTCGGACCGCCGTCCCGGCGAGAAGGTTGCGCGTGTGTCCGGACCCGGCCAAGCCGAGGTGAGCCCTCCACCCGGCCGTGGCTCAGGGGAATCGGCGATCGGGGTACCGGGGTGGAGGCGCCGGGTGGGCACTCCGGTCGGTCGCTGTGAGTGGGGTCACGGACACCCACGGTCCCACCAGTCACACCTGTAACTTCCGTCACCTGATCGTTTCTTACCGGGGTCGCGGTAAACGATGCCTTTCACGTGGGTGGATCATGCCTAACCTGTGGGTGTCCCCACGGGACCACCATCCCGATTTCCCCGAAAGGCCTGATCCGTGATCTCTCAGCGCAGCGCGGCCGCACTAGGACTGGTGGGCGGCACGGCACTCCTCCTGTCCGGCTGCGGCTCCCCCCAGGGCGGCGGAGCCTCCTCGGAGCCGGTGACCGGAGGCGAGCTCGTGGTCGCCTCCCTGCCCGCCGTCATCGACCCGCACGCCACCACCTCGCGCTCCAACTGGATGGTCGCCGCCTCGGTGTGTGAGGGCCTGTTCGCCAACGCGGCCGACACCTCGATCCAGGACGGCCTCGTGGACTCCCACGAGTACGACGCCGACGCGGGCGTGTACACGCTGCACCTGAGGGAGGGCGTCCCGTTCCACGAGGGCGGTCAGCTCACCGCCGCCGACGTCGTGGCCTCACTCGACCGCTACGCCGACTCCGACCCGGGCGAACTCTTCAACAGCTTGGTGGAGGAAATCGTCGAGACCGACGACCTCACGGTCACGATCACCACCGTCAACCCCACCGGCGCGATCCCCGCACTGCTCTCCACGCCCGACACCGGCGCCTACATGATGTCCGCCGCCTCGCTGGAGGCCGCCGGGGACGACGAGCTGTCGTCCCTGGACTGCACCGGCCCCTACAGCCTGGACGAGTTCACGGTGGACCGCCAGGCCACGGCCTCCCGGTTCGACGACTACGCCCCGCGGGACGAGGACCCGGACGGCGCGGCGGGGGCCAAGACCGCCCACGCCGACACCCTGAGGTTCATCCCGTTCAACGAGTCCAACACGCTCAACCAGCTGCGCACGGCCGAGGTGAACGTCGCCCCGCAGTTCCTCGGCGTCGACCAGCTGGACGTCTACGAGGCCGACCCCTCGCTCCAGGCGGTGCTGAGCGAGGACTCCGAGTTCTCCATCATGCAGTTCAACCTGCGCTCCGAGCTGATGGGCGACGTGCTCATGCGCCGCGCCGTGCTCAACGCGCTGGACTTCGCGGAGATCGAGACGCAGTACCTCGGCGGGACCGACTACTTCACCGAGGACTCCAGCTTCTTCCCGCCCGGTTCGCCCTGGTACTCCGACGCCGGATCCGAGGCCTACACGGACCGTTCCGCCGAGGAGGCCGAGCGCCTGCTCGACGAGGCCGGGTACGACGGCACCCCGGTGCGCGTGCTCTACCGTCCCTCCAACGACAACTACGGCCCCATCGTCCAGCAGCAGCTGGAGGCGGTCGGCCTCAACGTCGACCTCCAGGCGATGGACGCCGCCACCTTCGGCTCCACGCGGACCGAGGAGGACACCTGGGAGGTGTTCCTCGGCGGGGGCGCGGCCTACTCCGACCCCCTGACCGTGGTCTTCCTCAACGACGACTTCCCCGGTTGGTGGGCCACCGAGGAGAAGGCCGAGCTCATGGCCGCCGTCACCGAGGGCGAGGACACCGAGAGCCGCAAGCCCGCCTGGGACGAACTCCAGGAACTCATCTGGGACGACGTCCCGTTCATCCGCTTCGGCCACGAACCCCGTCTCGCGGTGACCTCCGCCGACGTCGGCGGTTTCGAGGCCACACAGGGGACCGTCCGGGGCTTCTACAACATCTGGATCGACCAGTAGGACCCCGCCGCCCGGCGGCCCGCCGCACGGCCGCCGGGCCCGGAACCCACCGCGCACGAAAGACTCCTCATGAGAACCACCCTGCGGTCCCTCTCCAGGGACCCGAGCGCGATGACGGGCGCCGCGATCGTCGCGATCATCACGCTGCTGGCACTCCTCGCCCCCGTCCTGGGCGGTGATCCCGACCTGCTCCGACCGAGCGAGCGACTCCAGGCCCCCGGAACCGGCGGCCCCCTGGGCACCGACGAGCAGGGCCGCGACATGTGGACGGTGCTGCTCCACGGAGCCCGCACCTCGCTCGGCATCGCCGCCGCCTGCACCCTGCTCGCCATCGTCGCCGGGTTCCTCACCGGCGTCGTCTGCGGCTACTTCCGCTGGGTGGACGCGATCGTCATGCGCGTCATCGACGGACTGATGTCGTTCCCCAACATCATCCTGGTCATGAGCCTGGTCGGTGTCCTGGGCCGCGGGGTGGGGCCGGTCCTGTTCGGCCTCACCGTGGTCCTGGTGCCGCCGATCGCCCGCGTGGTCCGCGCCGCCGCGCTCACCGCGCGCTCCGCGCCCATGGTGGAGTCGGCCCGCGCGCTGGGCGCCAGGGACTCCTGGATCCTCTTCCGCTACGTGGCACCCGAGTCCGTCTCGGTGCTCATCGTCCAGGCGACCATGGGCTTCGCCGCCACGGTGCTGTCCATCGCGGCCCTGAGCTTCCTCGGTATCGGGCTGCCTCCGGACGTGCCCAGCTGGGGCGCGAGCCTGTCCGCGGCGCAGCAGTACGCGGCGGTGGCCTGGTGGATCGGGGTGTTCCCCGGCGCGGCGATCCTGCTGACCGTCCTCGGGCTCATCCTCCTCGGCGACGGACTGCGCGACGCCATGGACCCGAGGGCCCGGCGCCTGGCCGAGCTGGCGCGCTCCTCCAAGTCCTCCGCCCGGTCCTCGCGACGGGTCGCGGCCACCGCCCGCTCCGACGAGAAGGACGGGTGACCCGTGCTCTCCTACGTGTTCAAACGCCTGCTGGCGCTCATCCCGACCGTCGCCGTGCCGATGGTTCTGCTCTTCGTCCTGCTGCGGCTGACCCCGGGCGACCCCGCCGCCGTCATCCTCGGTGAGAACGCGACGGCGACCGAGATCGCCGAGCTGCGCACCGAGCTGGGACTGGACGCCCCGATGTGGCAGCAGTTCCTGGACTGGCTCGCCAGGATGGCGCGCTTCGACTTCGGGGAGTCCATCTTCCTGCACGCGCCCGTGGCCGAACTGGTCCTGTCGGCCGCGCTCGTGACCGGCCAGCTGGCGCTGATCTCCATGCTCCTCGCGCTGCTCATCGGCCCGGCTCTCGGCGCCGTCGCCGGAGCCACGAGGTCGAGGGCACTGGACCGGACCATGGTCGTCGGTTCGGCGGTGGGCGTGGCCATGCCCACCTTCTGGCTGGCCATCCTGATGGTCATGCTCTTCGGGGTGACCCTCCAGTGGCTGCCGGTCGCCGGATTCACCCCGATCACCGAGGACCCCGTCCAGTACGTGCGCTACATGGCGCTGCCCTGCCTGGCGCTGGGCACCCTGGAGGCGGCCACGCTGTTCCGGTACTCGCGCAACGGCGTGCTCGACGCCAAGCACCAGCCCTTCGTGGCCACGGCCCGCGCCCAGGGCCTGCCCGAGCGCACCATCACCCGCTCCTACGTCTTCCCGGCCGCGCTCGCGCCCCTGGTCACGGTGGTCGGGCTCTCCCTGGCCTCCATGCTCGGCGGCGCGGTGGTGACCGAGAACGTCTTCTCGTTGCCGGGGCTGGGCAAGCTGCTGCTCACCGCCGTCGAACGGCGCGACTACCCGCTCATCGAGGGCTGCATCTTCTTCATCGCGGTGGCCTTCGTCCTCGTCAACCTGCTGGTCGACGTGGTCGCCGCCACGCTCGACCCGCGCATCAGGCTGGAGGCCAAGGAGTGACCACGAACTCCACCGACGACATCCTGTTGGACGTGCGCGGCCTGGACGTCGACGTCCTGACCCCGGAGGGTCCGCGCCGCGTGGTCCACTCCCTCGACCTCACCCTTCGCCGCCGGGGCACCCTGGGGATCGTGGGGGAGTCCGGTTCGGGCAAGTCCATGACGGCCACCGCCGTCATGGGGATCCTCCCCGAGACCGCGATCGCCTCCGGGCAGGTGCTCTACCGGGGCCGCGACCTGCTGTCGCTGCCCGCGCGGGAACGGCGAGCCATGGCCGGACGCGAGATGGGCTTCGTGTTCCAGGAGCCCATGAGCGCGCTGCACCCCACCAAGACCATCGGGGGGCAGATGGCGGCGCCCCTGCGCCTGCACCTGGGGCTGACCCGGCGCCAGGCCCGTGCGCGCAGCGCCGAACTCCTCGACCTGGTCGGTATCCCGCCCTCCCGGGGCGTCCTCGACGCCTACGTGCACCAGCTCTCCGGCGGTATGCGCCAGCGCGTCATGATCGCCATGAGCATCTCCTGCGAGCCCGACCTGCTGATCGCGGACGAACCCACGACCGCGCTCGACGCGACCATCCAGAAGCAGATCCTCGACCTGCTGGCCGAGCTGCGCGAGGAGCTCGGCCTGTCCGTCCTGCTCATCAGCCACGACCTCGGACTGGTCTCCCGGTACACGGACGACGTCGTGGTCATGCTCGACGGCCACGCCATGGAGTCGGGCCCCACCGACCGCGTGGTCTCCGCCCCGGAGTCCGGGTACACGCGCGGGCTGTTGGAGGCCTCACCACGGCTCGGGCACAGCCCGGACCGCCTCCCCGTCATCGACAAGAGCCGATTCACCAAGGCGGTGCAGTGATGAGCACGACCGACGGCGCCGCGGGGGCCGAACCCGTCCTGCGCATGGAGAACGTGACCAAGAGGTTCCGTCTCGGCGGGATCCTGCGCCGGACCGCGCACGTGGCGGTCCGGGACGCCTCCCTGGAACTGGGCCGCGACGAGGTCCTGGGCCTGGTCGGCGAGTCCGGTTCGGGCAAGTCCACCCTGGGGCGCATGGCCATCGGCCTCATCCGGCCCACCTCGGGCTCGGTGACGGTGCTGGGCCGGGACATCCTGTCCATGCGCCGGGCCGAACTGCGCGCCTACCGGCGCCGCATGCAGATGGTCTTCCAGGACTCGTCCAACTCCCTCAACCCGCGCATGACCCTGCGCGAGCTGCTGGAGGAGCCCTACCGGGTGCAGGGGCTGCACACCCCCGCCGAGCGGGAGGCCCGCGCTCTGGCGCTCGCCGACGAAGTCGGGCTCGCCCGGTCCTGGATGGGGCGCCTGCCCCACGAGTTCTCCGGCGGTCAGCGCCAGCGCGTGTCCATCGCCCGGGCCCTGGCCCTGGAACCCGAACTGATCGTCGCCGACGAGCCGGTCTCGGCACTGGACGTGTCCGTGCAGGCCAAGGTCCTCAACCTGCTCAAGGACATCCGCCGGGCACGCGGGCTCTCCCTGCTCTTCGTCAGCCACGACATGGCCGTCGTCGACTTCATGTGTGACCGCGTCGCCGTCCTGAACGGCGGCCGGGTCGTCGAGTCCGGCCCCACGTCCCGGGTGCTCCGCGCCCCGGAGGACGACTACACGCGCACGCTGCTCGAGGCCGTGCCCCGACTCTGATCGTCCGTTCCCGCACGCCCGCCCCCCTTCCGTTCTGGAAGAAGGAGAACATGACCACCCGACACGCGCAGGCGAAGCATGCCCTGATCCGGGGTCCCGTCCCCGAGACCGACGGGAACCGGGCCGTGGTGCTCGAACCCTACGGGGTCGACCGCATCCCCACCTACGACTACGTCCAGGAGGAGTACCTCGTCTCCGGCACGGCTGCCGGCGACCCCTACAGCACCCGCATCCTCATCCGACGTCCCGCGGACATGTCGCTGTACACGGGGCGGGCGCTCGCCGAGGTGAGCCACATCTGGGGCGGGAACTCGGTGTGGCGGGCCTTCAACCGCCAGATCATGCGCGGGGGCTTCATCTGGGTGGGCATCGACTCCCAGGCCCCGTCCGCGCTCGACCTCATCAAGGGGGTCGACGAGCGCCGGTACGCGGACATGACCTTCTCCCCGGGGGAACTGGCCAAGGACTTCGCGGGCAGCATCCCCTTCACGGAGAACCCCACGCCGGAGGTGCTGGCCCGCGAGTACGACGAGTTCAAGGAGCGGTGGTGGCGCGCCACGCCGCAGTCGTTCGAGATCGTCGCCCAGGTGGCCAACGCCCTGAGGGAGGGTCTCCCCGGCCTGCCCGAGGCCGCCGTGCGCACCCTGCTGTTCGCCGGGATCTCCCAGACCGGCGGGGTCGTGCGCAGGTTCGTCGAGCGCCACCACGGCGTCCTGCGGCGCCCGGACGGGGGCCCCGTCTTCGACGGGTACATGCCCTGCGCCTCCGGAGGCCCCGCGCTGCCGGACGTGGACGCCCCGGTCATGGAGGTGCTGGGTGAGGCGGAGTTCCAGTCCGTCCGCTGGGCCTGCGGGGTCTCGGGCCAGGTGCGGGGGCTCACACACCGCAGGCCGGACTCGCCGAACTTCCGGCTGTACGAGGTGGCGGGGATGGCGCACCGGGAGACCCGCCAGATGAGCGACCGGGACCGCGAGCGGCTCCGGGACTGCCCGCTCCCCGAGGGCGCCCGGTGGTCCACCTTCCCCAACTCCCACGTGTACAACGCCCTGCTGGAGTCCCTTTCCACGTGGGCGCGCGGCGAGGCGGCGCCCCCGGCGTCCCGCCTCCTGGAGACGGTGGACGACACCGACACCGTGCTCAGGGACGGTGACGGCAACGCCAGGGGCGGGCTGCGCACCACCTACACCGACGCACCGCTGTCGACCCTGGTGGCCGCCACCCCCATGGGCAGGCCCTCCTGGTACCACGGCAGTGAGACGCCGCTCGGCGCCGAACGGCTCGTGGAGCGCTACGGCGACGCGGACGGCTACCGGCGCGAGCACTCGCGGGTTCTGGACCGGATGCTCGCCGAGGGGTTCGTCCTGTCGGAGGACGCCGAGCAGCTGCGGCTGGCCGCGGAGCTGGTCGACTTCTGACCGGCGCGGGTCCCGGTTCCGCGCGACGCGGACCGGGACCCGTGGCGTTCCGGACCGCGATCGCCGCACGGGGGAGCGGGGTCACGGGGCGGCTCCCGCGTCCCGGCGTTCACTGCACGAGGCGGGTCAGGAACTGGTGTCCCAGCGCGTAGACGGTGCCCAGCCTGATGCGGTGGCGCACCAGCCTGCCGTCGCGCACGGACTCCAGCAGCCCGGCCTCGCGCAGGCGCCGCAGGTGCCGGGAGACCTGGGGTTCGGTCATGCCGACCCGTGCCGCCAGCTCGCCCGTGGTGCAGTGCTCGTTGACCAGGTGTCGGCACAGCACCAGCCTGGCGGGGTCCGAGAGCACGGCCATGCGGTGCTGCAACTCCTTGAGGGGGACGTCGGTGGTGCCCATCTCGGTGATGGGGAACTGCACCACGATGGGCAGGTTCGCGCGGGGCTGGGCCTCCTCGAACTTCACCACCAGGTGGGGGCCGGTGAACAGGCTGGGCACCAGGACCAGGTCGCGTCCCGAACAGGAGACGAAGGCGTTCTGCAGCTTGTCGTAGGCGACCTGAGCGGTCTGCGGCAGGTAGTGCCCGCCCGGTGTGAGCGAGGCCAGCACCACTCCGAGCCGGTCCCTGGAGAAGCGCCCCCGCACCTCGCGTTCGGCCGTGGCGAGCTGGGGCAGGGTGGCCTCCCAACGCGCGCGGAAGAACGTGTCGTGGCAGTGCTGGAGCAGGTCGGACAGGTTGTGGCGAAAGGCCGCGCGGTCGGCCAGGAAGAGTTCGCCCAGCTCCTCGCGTTCCTCGCTCTTGGCCCGGCACACCTCCAGGAACTCCGCCCGGTGTTCGCTGGGGTCGCGCAGGCCGTAGTAGCGCTCCCAGCTCCCGCTCGCGATGGTCTCCGCCACCATGGAGTCGAACACCGACGCGGGCATGGCGTTCATCAGCGCCAGTTCGTCCTGGAACGTCGCCGGGTGGCTGGTGTCCAACGGAAGCAGCGCGCGCAGACGGAACCGCGCCCACAGGGGGGCGAAGGTGCGCAGACGCCGATCGGTGGCACGGTCCACGCCGGACCGCACGGCCCGGATGTCCCGGCTCGCGCCGGGGTGGTGGCCCGGTTCGGCGACGCTGTGCAGGAACGCCATCAGCTCGGCGAGTGGCGAGGGGCGCACCACCACACGTGAGGCGTCGGTGCTGACCAGGTCGAACACGATGGGCATGCCCAGATCCTAGTGACCCCCGGCACCCGGTGATCCCGGGCACCCCCGCCACCGTGGGCCCCGTCCGGCGTGACCCCGAGGACCTCGGGGAGCGTCAGCCCCCGGAGCGCAGACGGTCCAGCTCGATGCGGAGTTCGGCGGCGAGGGCCGCGGCGCGGTCGAGCCCGGAGTACGAGGCTGGAGCCTCCGACGCCGCGGACTCCGGCGTGCCCTCCGGGGACGGCGCGGCCGCCAACGACGGACCCGGAGCGATACGGATCTGGTCGGCGGCGCCGTCCGCCTCGATGTCGAAGACCACCCGGTCGGAGCGGTGCCAGCTCTCGAACCACTCCAGGGGCAGGCCGTCCTGGTCGAAGGTGCCGCCCTCCAGGAGCAGGAGCGGGGCTCCGTCGGAGACGCCGAGCTCGCGGGCGATGCGCGGGTCGGCGGGGACCGCGCGGATCTGTCTGCGACCGCTGCTGGGCACGGCGTCGAACCGCGTCTCCATGAGCCGGTGCAGGGAGGCGTTGGCCAGCATGGCCGAGTCGAGGTCGGTGAAGCGTCCCGCCGGGAGCCAGGTGCGTACGTAGGACAGCGCCTCGTCGTCGACCGACCGGATGCGCTCCAGGCGCAGCAGGTCCTCGGTCACCAGGTGGTGGACGGCCGAGGGTGGTCCGCTGCGGGTCCGCTCCAGGGAGACCACCGCTGTGCGCAGGCTCAGCCCCTCGGCGGAGAACTGGTCGAAGAGTCCGGTCACCCGCTGCACCAGGCGGTGGTGCTCGGTGGGGACCGCCGCGACCGGGGCCCGGCCCCTGGTCCGACGGACCGTCCCGTCGTCCTCCAGGGTGGCCAGAGCCTGACGGACCACGCTTCGGGAGACGCCGAAGCGTTCGCGCAGGGCGGCCTCGCTGGGCAGGGCGTCACCGGGCGGGATCGAGCGGTCGCGGATCTCCGCGCGCAGCGCGTCGGCCACCTGGGCGTGCAGGGGCCGGGGGTCGGAGCGGTCGACAGGCATGGCCGTCATTCTAGGGCGTGTGGCGCGGGTGCCACGGAGCGTCGAAGGCGCCCCCGGCCCGCGGGTCGCGCGCGACGGGGCGCGCCCCCGCCTCCCCGGAAACCAGGGGAGACGGGGGCGTCCCGGCCGCCTTGCGGCGGTGCGATCCGTGCCGTCAGGAGGCGGTGGCCTTCCAGACGTGCCCCCAACCGGGAGCGAGCTCGGCGGCCCGGCGCAGCGCCAGGACCAGGCTGGCCTCACGCGCGATGCCCTGCCCCGCGATGTCGAAGGCCGTACCGTGGTCGACCGACACCCGGACCACCGGCAGACCAGCGGTGATGTTGACGCCGTCGTCACCGTAGACGGCTTTGAAGGGCGCGTGCCCCTGGTCGTGGTAGCAGACCGCGACCAGCTTCCACTTGCCCCGGACTGCCGCCGGGATGAGCGCGTCGGCCGGGATCGGCCCGTGGGCGTTGATGCCCTCCGCCCGGGCGCGTTCGATGGCCGGGGCGAGCACGTCGGCGTCCTCGTCGCCGAACAGGCGGTTCTCCCCGGCGTGCGGGTTGAGTCCGGCCACGCCGATGGGCTCGTCCGCCTCCCCCTGGGCACGGGCGAACGCGCTCATCAGCCGCAGGACCTCCAGGGTGCGTTCCTGGGTGACGTCCTCGATAGCGCGGCGAAGCGAGACGTGCGTGGTCAGGTGGAAGAAGGACAGCTCGCCCGCGGACAGCACGAGGCTGTAGTCGCTGACCCCGAACTCGTGCGCCAGCAGTTCGGTGTGTCCGGGCCACAGGTGCCCGCCCAGGTGCATGGCGGCCTTGTTCAGCGGCGGGGTGACGATCCCGTCGACCAGACCCCGCTTGGCCAGGTCCACGGCCGCGATGACGAAGCGGGCCGCGCCGTCGCCCGCCTCGGCGCTCAGTTCGCCGTAGGGGACGTGGCCGAGCGAGGGGCCGGTCTGGACGACGTCGATCACGCCGGGGGCGTCGGCCGCGTCGGCGGGGGAGTCGATCGGGTTCACCGCCGACGCGTCCCCGCCCACGGCGGTGACGGCCCTGCGCAGGGCGTCGGCGTCGCCGACGACCACGGGCCTGGCCAGCTCACGGACCTCCGGGTGGTGAAGGAGCGCCTTGGCGGTGATCTCCGGACCGATACCCGCTACGTCACCGAGGGTGACCGCGAGGGTGGGGCGGCTCATACGTTGCTGCCTTTCGTGTTGCGGACCGCGTCAGCGGCCTCGATGAGGGCGGTGGGGGAGCCGAAGCCCCCGGCCTTGGTGACGATGGCGAGACCCTCGCGGGGGCCGCCCGCAAGGGAGCCCAACGGGATGCCCGGGGCGACCTCGCCGGTCAGGACGATGGCCCTGGCCTGGAGGGACGCGGTCAGGGCGCGTGCCCCGTCGCCGCCGGTGACGACGAACCCGGACAGTGGGTACCGCTGGGCGACGCGCGCTGCCAGCTCCCCGAAGCTTCGGGCGACCAGGGCGGGGTCCAGCCCGCTGGTGCGGTCGTCGGGAGCGACGAGGGCGGTGTGCGGGCAGGCGGGGTCGAAGGTGTCCAGTACCCGCTGCGACCACTCCCGCCATGCGGCGTCGTCGGCCAGCGCGTGGGCGTCGGGCTGCTCCACCCGAGTCCACTCGTCGGCCATCAGCTCGGCCACCTGACCACGTGCGGCCTGGTGGAGGGAGGTCACCACCACCAGGGTCGGGTCCGGTTCCAGGACGGGGCGCCAGGACTCGGCCAGCCGTGTGGCCAGACCGGCCGAACCCACGGGGACGGCTCGGTCTCCCAGGGCTGTGACGGCGGCGGCGACCCGGGCTAGGTCGGCGTCGCTCTCCGCGTCGACGACGGCCACCGGGGCGGCGGCGCGCAGCAGCTCCGCGTTGGCCTCGGCGTCGTCACCGGTCAGCCGGACGTACCGGGCGCCCAGGAGTTCGGCGATCCGGCTCTCGGTCACCGGGGAGACCGGGTCGTCGCCGACGGCGGTCCGGTGCACCTCGACCCCGTCCACCAGCAGGACCCCGTCGCGTACGACGCGTCCGTTGGCGGGGAAGGCCGGGCAGACCACGGCCACGGTTCCGGGCGGGGACACGGAGAGGACGCCGTCGATCTCCGCGCGGATGGGTCCGCGCAGGGTCGAGTCGACCTTCTTGTAGATCAGGTCGAGGCCCGCGTCACGGAGTCCGCGCACGGCCTCGGCGGCCACGGTGGCGGCCCGCTCCGGTGAGAGGGCCCGTGAGTCGGTGGTGACGGCGACCACGTCGGAGGTGGACTCCGCCGCGCTGAGCTGGAGCTCGGTGCGCCAGCCGGCGCGCACGAACTGCACGGCGGTGTCACCGGCGCCGGTGAGGTCGTCCGCGACCACGGCCACCCGTGGTGTGCGTGTGTGGGTCATGACCGGGTCTCCTCCTGGTCGGGACCGTCAGTGGCGGACCCACTGTCGGCCTTGTGCTGTTCGGCGATCTCAGCGCGCTCCGCCTCGGCGGGCGCGGCTCCGGCACGGCGCAGCACCCAGGTGGTCACCAGCGGTGCGAGCAGGGCGGTGACCAGCACGCTCGCGGCGACCTGGGTGGTGGCGGTGCCCGCGTAGGAGAGGAAGGAGGGGTCGGCGGCCGCGATGATGGCCGGGGTGGCGACGGCGTTGCCCGACGCGGTGCCCGCGGCGAAGCCGATCCCCGACTCCTTGCCGCGCCGCAGCAGGAAGCGGTAGCCGAGGTAGACGAGCCCACCGGTGACGAGGGTGATCGCCACGCCCAGGAGGACGCCGGACAGGCCGCCCCTGGCCACGTCCGCCAGGTTGATTCCGGTGCCGAGCGCGAAGGCGAAGAACGGGATGACGATCGCGGGGACCGGGGTGAGGAGCTCTCGCCACTGGGAGTCGAGGTTGCCGACGAGCACGCCGAGCAGGAACGGGATGATCGCGGCGACCAGGGTCAGGAAGGGGATCTGCCCGAGCCCGGAGGCGCCGATGAACAGCAGGGCGAAGAACGGGCCGTCGTTGATGGCCCCGGCGATGTAGGCGCCGCGGTCCTTCGTCCGTCCGTACTGTCCGGTCAGGGCGAGCCAGAGACCGCCGTTGGCGTTCGTGGCCGCGGCCAGCATCGCCATGATGGAGATCCCCAGGACGCCCTCGGGGCCGGTGACCATCGCCAGGGCGATGATGAGCAGGCCCGGGATGATGCTCTTCCCGAGGAGGACGACACCCGTGGTGGCCAGCACCGGACCGCTGGTGCGGAGGGTGACCTGGGTGCCGGTCGCGAAGATCAGCAGGGCGATCAGCGGCATCGCGCTGTCCTTGAACAGCGCCGTGGTGAAACTGCCGATGTCCAGCGCGGCCGGTGCGAAGGTGCCCAGGATCGAGCCCAGGACGAGGGGAATGAGCATGGCCCCGCCGGGGACCTTGTTCATCCACTTGAGAAGGGGTACCAGCGACCCCTGGCTGTCACTCATAAGTGTCCGTTCACATGGGACCGGGTTCGTGGACCGACGTCTCACACGGCACCGGTACACGCTTTGTCCGTACAGAGTGTACGTACAATTTCGCGATAGTCCACCGAACAGGCACAGAACTTCACAACACGCCCCCGTCCACGGGCGGCCCTGGGCCTATCCGCGTGTCCGGGTGTGCGGCATGGGCGGGATGGGGCGGTCAATCCGTGCGTTCCTTCCGGCCTGGCGGGGCTCGCGGTCCTCCCGGACACAGTCCAGGATCTCGACGGCGGCGCGTCTGCCGGCGATCTCGAAGCTCCGGGGGTTGGAGTCGACCCAACTCCACGCGGCGTCGCGGAACACGATCCGAGTGGCGTAGGGGGACCTGCCCCGGCCCCGGATCTCCAGGCCCTCGCGGACCCCCGTCTCGAGGGCCCTCCTGTACTCCTCGGGGAGGGGCTCGTCTGGGTG
>NZ_LAVM01000078.1:0-26304 GCF_001083815.1 Nocardiopsis sp. SBT366
CCCTTGTATGGATCGTGTGATTCGCGCGTATCAGCGTACCGATCTCGACACGCCGTGCGCGTTCCTGTTGTTCCGGCCCGCTTCAACGCCGGAACGGCCGGAACAACAGGAACGCGCACGGCGTGTCGAGATCGGTACGCTGATACGCGCGAATCACACGATCCATACAAGGGACCCCCAACTGTGACGTCCAACGGACACGAAAGCGGTAAACCCCTGCGCGCAGGCGATCCGCGCGAACTCGACGGCTATCGGATCGTCGGCCGCCTGGGACGCGGTGGTATGGGCACCGTGTACCTGGCCAGGGACGCCGCCGACCGTTCCGTGGCCGTCAAACTGATCCATCCCGACCTGGCCGACGACGAGTCCTTCCGGCTGCGGTTCGCCCGCGAGGTCGCCTCCGCCCGCCGGGTCGCCCGCTTCTCCACCGCCGGGGTCATCGACGCCCGGTTGGAGGGCGAACCCCTCTTCATCGTCTCGGAGTACGTGCCCGGGCCCAACCTGGACCAGGCGGTCCGTGGCGGCGAACCGATGCGCGGCGGAACCCTGGACGGTCTGGCCATGGGTGTGGCGGCGGCGTTGACGGCGATCCACGGTTCGGGGATCGTGCACCGGGACCTCAAGCCCGCCAACGTCCTGTTGTCTCCCGTCGGCCCGAAGGTGATCGACTTCGGGATCGCCCGCGCCCTGGACGACTCCGGCGGTGCGGTCACCCGGTCCAGCCAGCTCATGGGCACCCCCTCCTACATGGCGCCCGAACTGATCCTGGGAGAACAGGCCACGGCGGCGGCCGACGTCTTCGCGTGGGGCTGCCTGGTGGCCTTCGCGGGGACCGGCCGTGCGCCCTTCGACGCGGGCACCGTCCCCGCGGTGCTGCACAACATCTCCACCGCGCCGCCCAAGCTGGACGGGCTCGACCCGAGCCTGTTGGACCTGGTCGGGGCAGCGCTGGACAAGAAGCCGGAGAACCGCCCCACGTCCAAGCAGCTGCTGGCCCGCCTGACCGGCCAGCAGGAGCCGGGAGAGGCGGAGGTGCGGCGCACGATCAGCACCTCGTGGGCTCCGCCGAGCAGCACCCCGGTGCCCGGCCGACCTCCGGAGCCCACCGAGCCCGTGCTTCAGGACCAGGTACCGGTCGAGGACGCCACCACGCCGGTGGAGGGGCCGCCGGAGGGTCGGCCCACGGTCCCCGCCGCGGGCGCCGGGCCACAGGGCCCGCCCGCACCGGACCCGACGGAGCCCGTCACTCCGCCGCAGGGGCAGCCCTCGGAGCCTCGGTCGAGCTCGGCTCCGCCCCAGAATCATCTCCAGGCCCCGCATCAGCCCCACCAGGACCCTCGGTTCTCCACGCCCCATCAGGCCCAGCCGAACCAGCAGACGCCTCCCCACCAGGACCAGTTCCAGCAGCCCCCGCATCAGCAGACGCGGTTCCAGCAGCCCCCGTTCCAGCAGTCGGTACCGCCCGCCGAGCACACCCAGCGGTACCCCCAGGGCCACCTCCCCCAGTTCCAGAGCCCGCCGTCCGGTCCGCAGCAGGGCGGCTACGGCCACCACCCGTCGGGAGCGGGGGCCCATTCCGGACCGAGCGGTGGACACTCCCCGATCAGCGGCCCGCAGCAGCACCACCCCGGGTACCCGCCCGTGGCCCAGGGTGGGTACGGCCCGAACCAGCACCACCAGCCCCCGGGCGGGAACTCGCCCCACGAGGTGCCCGGCGGCCCCGGCGCCCCCAACGGTCCGCACGGCCCCAACGGCCCCCAAGGGCCCGGGCAGTCCCCGGGGTCGCCCAACGGCGGGAAACCAGGCGGTCGTCGCAGGCTGATGCTCATCGGCGGCGCAGCCCTCGTCGTCGTCCTCGTCGCGGGGGTGGGCGCCACCGTCCTGTTCTCCGGCTCGGACGATCCGCCCGAGGACACCACCAGCATCTACGTCACGGACTTCGCCACCGACCCCGGTTGGTCCGAAACCCGCACCTTCCACCCCGAGGACCCCGAGTACTCGGACGGCTACTGGGCCGAGCAGAACGCCGTGGTGTTCCAGCTCGACCCCACCCTCAACGACTCCCGGGGCACGATCGTCCCCTACGACAGGCAGACCCCGGACCGCGTCCTCATCAGCACCAACCTGGTTCCGCTGGAAGGCCCCGCCGAGACCAGCTTCGGCGTGCGCTGCTGGGACCAGGCGGGCGAGGACGAACGCACCATGTACGAGGCGCTCCTGCGCTTCGACGGAGCCCAGGCGCAGATCCGTCGGGTGACTGAGGAGAGCGGGGACACCGCGATCGCCGAGACCTCGGAGGTCAGGGGGTTCGAGCCCTTCGACCTCCTCGACGAAGAGTCCGGGGTCGAGGGGTTGCCCTACGACGTCGACGTGGACGACCTGGTCACCAACAACCTCAAGCTCGCCTGCGAGTACGTGGCCGAGGACGGCGAGGACCCGTACATCGACCTGCGCATGTGGGTCAACGACGAACTCGTGCTCTCCGCCACCGACCAGCAGCCGCTGCCCGACGACGGCGACCTCGACGACGAGGAGCGGCGGAGGGTCGGCGTGGTCATGCGCCCCGGCCCGGGCACCGAACCGATCGCCGCGCTCTACACGGACTACGCTCTGCACAGGATCAACGTCGACGACTGAACCGGGACTCCGAGGCAGGCGGAAGGCCGCGCCCCGGCCCCGGTGGCGGCCCCCATCACCCACCGAGGAGAACCATGCGCGCGATCGTCATCGAGGAGCACGGCGGACCCGAGGTCCTGCGGTTGACCGAGACCGAGGCCCCCGTACCGGGCCCGGGCGAGGCACTCGTGGACGTCGAGGCCCGAGGCGTCAACTTCATCGACGTCTACCAGCGCTCGGGTGCCTACAAGGTCCCGCTCCCCTACGTCCCCGGGATGGAGGCGGCCGGGACGGTCGCCGCGTTGGGCGAGGGAGTCACGGACCTGCGGGTCGGTCAGAGGGTCGGCTGGGCGATGGCCCCGGGCGGGTACGCGGACCAGGCCGTGGTCAGTGCCGCCCTGCTCGTCCCGGTGCCCGACGCCGTCAGCACGGAACAGGCCGCCGCGCTCATGCTCCAGGGCATGACCGCCCACTACCTCACCCACTCGGTGCACCCGGTGGCCGAGGGCGAGACCGTGCTGGTGCACGCCGCCGCGGGCGGCACCGGGCTGCTCATCACCCAGTTGGCCAAGGCGCGCGGCGCGCGGGTGATCGGCACCGTGTCCACCGACGAGAAGGAGCGGATCGCCCGGGAGGCGGGCGCGGACGAGATCATCCGGTACACGCGGACCCCGGTGGCCCCGGCCGTTCGCGAGCTCACCGGCGGCGAGGGCGTGGCTGCGGTCTACGACGGGGTCGGCCGCGACACGTTCGACGCCAGTCTGGACTCGCTGCGTCCGCGCGGAGTCCTGGCCCTGTTCGGACAGTCCAGCGGCGCGGTGGAGCCGGTCGACCCTCAGCGGCTCAACAGCGCGGGCGCCGTGTACCTGGCCCGGCCGTCGCTCGCCTACTTCGTAGCCGACAGGCAGGAGCTCCTGGGGCGGGCGGGCGACCTGTTCGGGCTGGTGGGGACGGGCGCTCTGGACGTGCGTATCGGCGGCCGGTACGAGCTGGGCCAGGCGGGCGAAGCACAGGCCGACCTCGCCTCGCGGAGCACCACCGGCAAGCTGCTGCTGGTCTGAGCCCCGCCCCGCCCGGGTTTCCCGGACGGGACACTGCGAGGACCGGTCGGAGACCGGCCCCACTCGTGGGACGGAGGCGGATCCCCGGTTCGGGGCCCGCCTCCGTCAGGCTGGTCACTCGCGGGTCGGCGGTTCCCGGACCGGCCGGGCGTCGCCTCGTGACACCGTCACGGTTCGACGCCCACCCGGCCGGTCTCCTCCCCCCGGCTCAGCCCTCGTCGTCGGACTCCGGTGGCGACCCCATACGCGCACCGGCCCTTCGGACGTCGTCACGCGCGTCGGCGACGGCCTGCTCTGCGGCCTGGGCCGCCTCCTGCGCGGCCTGCGCGGCGTCGGACGACTGGGCCGGGTCGGGGCCGGTGATCTGCGCCGGTCCCGACTCCCCCTCCCCACCCTGGTCCTTGGTGGTGGAGGGCACGCTCCGGGCGGCGTCCCCGGCGAAGGCGTGGCTCACGTTCTTGACCGCCTCGGTCAGCTCACCCGGGATCACCCAGAAGGTGTTGCCCTCGCCCTCGGCCAGGCTCGGCAGCGTCTCCAGGTACTTGTAGGCGAGCACCTTGGCGTCGGCGTTGTTGGAGTGAACGGCCTGGAAGACGCGTTCGATCGCCTTGGCCTCACCGTCGGCCCGCAGGATGGCCGCCTGCTGGTCACCCTGGGCCTCCAGGATGGCCTGCTGGCGGGCGCCCTCCGCCTTGAGGATGCGGGACTGCCGCTCACCCTCGGCGTGCAGGATGGCCGCGCGCTTGTCGCGGTCGGCCCGCATCTGCTTCTCCATCGCCTCCTTGATGGTGGGCGGCGGGTCGATCGCCTTGATCTCGACCCTGTTGATGCGGATGCCCCACTTGCCGGTGGTCTCGTCCAGGACCCCGCGCAGCCGGGTGTTGATCTCCTCGCGGGAGGTCAGCGTCTTCTCGAGGTCCATGGAGCCGATGACGTTACGCAGCGTGGTGACGGTGAGCTGGTCTATGGCCTGGATGTAGTTGGCCACCTCGTAGGCGGCGGCCCTGGGCTGGGTCACCTGGTAGTAGAGGACGGTGTCGATGTTGACGACGAGGTTGTCCTCGGTGATGACCGGTTGCGGGCGCGAGCTGAAGACCTGTTCACGCAGGTCGAACTTGGAGTTGACCCGGTCCACTCCCGGGATGATGAAGTTCAGTCCCGGGTCCAGGGTGCGGATGTAGCGCCCGAAGCGCTCGATGTTGTAGGCGCGTGCCTGCGGGACGATCCGGATCGCCGACAGGGCGACGGCTACCAGCAGGACGGCGAGGATGATGAGCGGTATCGCAGATTCCATGTTCCGCACCTCGGTCCGGGGATGTGGCTGTGTTGGGTCTGTTCCGTTGTTCGGTTGGAGTGCTGACGCCGAACGCGCCCGCCCGGGTGGCGGGTTCACCGGAGGGGCTTCGTGCCGCTCCGGCGCCGCTCAGTCCTGGTCCGGACGGTTCTGTTCGGGCAGTTCGGGTGGTTCGGGTGGTTCAAGTGGTCCCGGGAGCGCCTCACGCGGGTAGACGACGGCGGTCGCGCCGTCGATCTCCATGACGTCGACGTGCGCCCCCACCGGGATCACCAGGTCCTCGTCGAGACAGCGTGCCGACCACTCCTCTCCTTGGAGCTTGACCCTTCCGCTGTCGGCGTCCACCTTCTGGAGCACGACGCCGGAGCGGCCCACCAGCGCGGCCGTGCCGGAACGGACGTCCGGTCCGCGCTTGAGCTGGCGGTCCATGATCGGTTTGACCAGGATCAGCCCGGCGGCGGACGCAGCCGCGAAACCGATGATCTGCACGACCACCGGGAGTCCGATGGCGCCGAGGATCCCGGCGACCAGCGCGGCCGCCGCCAGGAGTCCCAGCACGAAGGTCAGGGTGAGGAACTCGGCGACCCCGAGGGCGGCCGCGAGAATGATCCAGATCAGCCAGACAGGCATTTTCCTGTGGCCCTCCCGCTGTGGTTTCGGGTAGTCCTTAAGCTACCCACACATACCCGGCGCACCACAAGATCCCGGCAACAGATGCACGAATCGCGGCCCGCGACACCCCCGTCGCCGAGGGGTCGCGGGCCGCGTCCGTCACCGTCGGAGGCCGCGCCCGGTCACCTCCCGCCGGAGAACTGGTAGACGAGCTGGTAGGTGGGCCGGTTCTGCCAGGCGATCGGCCACATGTTGATGCCGCCCACGGACTGGTGGATCACGGTGTCCGCGCAGAGCTGCTCCCCGGCCGAACAGTGGTCGTCCCCGGGGTAGACGTCGCCCGCCGGGGTCGCGGCGGCCTCGGCGAGGCTGTCCAGCAGCACCGTGCGGCAGGAGTCGAGGTCACCCTCGCCGCAGTAGACCTGGTCACCGAGCGTGCCGTCCACCTCCTGGCCCAAGACCGAGCGCAGGTCCTTGTCCACGTAGGACCACCAGCCGTACTGGAAGGCCGAACCCCGGTGGGCCTGGCTCTGGTTGACGCTGCCGGGCTCTCCGCCGCCGATCGCCCCCGAGGGGGACTCGTCGGTCTGCGCGGCGCGGGTCAGCTGCGTGTACAGGTCCTCGCCCAGACCGGGCTCGAACTGCGCCCGCACCAGGAGCGGCCACCAGGCGTCCAGCACGCGGATGGCGTCCGCGTGGTCGTAGTACCCGGCGTCGCGCTGGGGTTCGCGCCGCAGGGAACCGGCCTCGGTCCAGGCCCGCAGGGACTCCACCGTCGCGGCCAGTTCCGGGTCGTCCACGGCCTCGGTGTCGATGACCTCCAGGAGCAGGGGGAGGACCTGTTCGGCGCGCAGGTCCGCGACCCCGGCCTCCATCATCGTGGCGGTGAGCGAGGCGGGCGTGAACTGGTGCCCGTCCCCGATCAGCCCGGACACCCTGCCGTCCAGCAGGTCGTTGCGGTGCACGGAACCCGTGGACCAACCCGAGGTGTAGCCCTGCGCGGGCTTGTTGTTCCAGTTGACGATGTAGTCCGGGTTGATCTCCTGGGGGTGGTCGGACTGCGGGTGGTAGTCGGCCTCGTTGGTGGCCGGGTCCCAGCCGGACCATCCGGAGCCGGAGTAGGCGTCGATCGGCAGGGTCGGGTTGGTGCCCGCCAACCGGACGGGGTTGGACCCGGAGTTGATGAAGGCGATGTCCGTGTCGTCCACGTAGTGCCAGTTGAACGCGTACCCGATGTCCTCGGCCGCCTGGGTGAAGGTCTCCGCGGAGGTGACCTGCCCCGGGTCGTTGAACCGCTGGAAGCCGAGGATGGAGTCCACCTCGCGCATGTAGGTGGACCGCAGTTCGGTGAAGGCCACCGGCGAGCCGTCCACGGTCGCGAACGACCGCACGAGTCCGTACTCGGACCTCAGTGAGGTCAGGGTGTAGCCTCCGGCCGGAGTGCCGTCGGCGACGGTCGGCGTCCAGTCGTTGCTGACGCTGAGCTCCTCGAACCCCGTGCAGCCGCCGGAGGAGTCCATGTAGGCGCGCGAGGAGGTCGACGGGTCGGACCCGTCGGTCTCGCACAGCTCCACCGCGAAGGTGTCGGTGATGTCCTGGCCCGCCGAGGTGGCGCTCCAGGCGTAGTCGGCGCCGCGCCCCATTTGGACGTAGAAGCTGACTCCGGCGAAGGAGGCTCCCCGGGCGCTGATCCCGGGCCCCTGGAGTTCCTGGAGCATCAGCAGCTGCGGGGAGAAGTAGCCGGTCTGCGGCCCCATCACCGCGACGGGATTGCCGCTCTCGGTGTGCTGGCCGGAGACGAGCAGGGCGTTGGACATGCCGCGCGGGTCGAGGAAGCCCTCGGGCAGGACACCGTCGTCGAAGATGCCCTCGGCGGCGGACAGGTCGCCGTCCTCGACCATCTGCTCCAGTTCGGCCTGCTGCTCCTCGGGGAGCTCCTCGACCGTCGGGGCGTCCGCACCGGGCACGTCGTCGCTCTGTTCCGAGCCCGCCCGCTGCGCCGTGGCGGCGGCGGACCCGTACTCGTCGTGCACGATGCTGTAGGGCTCGACGGAGCCGGCGTCCGGGACGACCTCGCCGACCGGGTCGTCCGGAGTCTGCGCGTAGGGGAACTCGCCGTCGACGCTGACCACGGCCTCCGGGTCGTTCTCCATGCGCCAGGCGTGCCAGAGCTCCAGGCCCTCCTCGGCGCCGTAGCGGTCCTGGAAGTTGGCCAGGACGATCGCCGCCTGGACCTCACCTCCACCGCCGCCGCCGAAGATCCCGCCGACCATCGCGGCGATGCCCACGACGTCCGTGGAGGTGAAGGGCTCGATCTCCCCCTTGTTGGTGATGGCGTCCTTGTGGCCCGTGAGGACGTACTCGCCGGGGAAGTAACGGCCGCTGTCCGCCTCGTCGATGTAGGCGTTGACGCCCTCCAGATAGGCGTCGACGTCGGCCAGCGCCTGGGCGCCCCGCTCGCCGCTGTCGGCGACCCGGTCGACCTGGATCTGCTTGTCCTCCTCCGTGTAGGGCGCGGTGCCCCACAGGTCCTGTTCGAGGCCCCGGTTGCCCTCGGCGCCACCGGCGAAGGAGGTGAGTTCACCCCGGCCGACCCGGCGCAGGACGTCCATGAGGAACAGGCGGTCCTCCCCCGCGGCGTACCCGGCACCGAACATGGTGCCCTCGCGGGTGGTGCCCTGGACGTGGGGGATGCCGTGCTGGCGGTCCCGGGTGATGGTGACGTCGTCGCGCGGCTGGTACCGGCGGTCGACGTTGCCCTCGTCGACACCGAAGCTGGCGTCGATGAAGAAGTCGTCGAGGCCCTCGTCCGTGAGGCCGTCGTAGTGGTGGACGAGGTTGTCGTACATGTCGAGCTGGCTCGACGAGTGCTTGGGCCGGGTGCCGAAGACCTGGTGGCCGAGGATCTCCACCAGTGTGGCGCTGCCGTTCTGGCCCGGAGGCAGGATGTCGAGGCAGGCCCCGGGGGCGCAGTAGTCCTCCGGCGCTGCCAGGGCCGGGGTCGCGGGAAGGGCGGCGACCAACGAGGCGGAGATCGCGAGGGCCGCTCCGGCGGCTCCCATACGGAGCCGTCGGGGCGGATTCGGGGGTCGGAGGTTCGGGGGCATGATGCGGTCACCACCTGGGGGTGCGGGCGATGGATCAGCCGTATGTTACGCACCGGTACACAAAGCGCGAAAGACTTTCACGTTCTCCACGAAAAATGGACCCCGGTCCCCCAAAAGCCTGGTTTGCAGTGACCCGGGACACACCTGCGGAAACCCGCAAGAGCAGCCTGTACCGCCGCCGACACACACCGTGGGCGCTGGCCACAACCGGCCACAACCTCATTCGTTGCGCCGCCGGGCACCGGTCACGGCGAACTCCTTTGACACAATCGGCCCATGAACCAGTACCCCGATCCCCCTCAGGGCGAGCCCTGGCAGCAGCCCAGCGGCGGAACCCCCGGCTGGGGCCAACCCCCCGAACAGCACACCGGCGGCCAGTTGGAGCCCTACGGGGCCCCCACCGGCGGGTACCAGCCCCACGACGGCGGCATGCCGCACGAACCCACCCTCGACACCATCGGGGACATCGCGATCACCCAGAACACGGTGATCACCCCGTCCGGCCGCTTCCCCATCCAGGGGACCGTCTGGACCATCAGCGACATGAGCCGCACGGAGCGGACCACCCCCGTGTGGGCGATCATCGTCGCCATCCTGATCTTCTGGTGGACCTGCCTCCTCGGTCTGCTCATCCTCCTCGTCAAGGAGGACAAGACGACCGGACATGTCCAGGTCACCGTGCAGGGCGGCGGTCACTACCACGCCACGCAGATCCTGGTGAGCAACCGGTCCTACGTGCAGCACGTCAACCAGCAGGTCAACTACGCGCGCAGCCTCGCGTCCTGAACCCTCCCAGGGTCGGCCGCCAAGGCGGCCGATCCTGGATTCCACGCTGACCGGCGTTCGAGCAGCCCCTCCCCTCCACCGGTCAACAGCGCCCCTGGGCAGCACCAAACCCCTGCAAACCAGTGTTTGCCACGCAATGTATTCGCCCATACACCTAGAGCAGCCTAGAGTCGACCCAGGAGGGGCAGAACATGCTGTTCACGGTGGCGTCCCTGGTAGGACAGTGGTGGATCTTCTGAGCCTCAGAGTGACCCCCGACGCCGGCGCGCACCCGGGAGTTCACGAAACACCCGTCGCACAGCAGCGCACCAGGGGTTAATCACCGGTAACGTGGTGCGCGAAGCCCATAGCGACCGATTTGGTGGAACACACGTGGTAACGAGATGCAACTACGAATCACCGTAGTTGGTCAGACTTTGCCCTCCCTTGGGCGACATCCGCCGAATGCCCTAGGATGTCTCACCGAGGGACCAGCGGCACACGCCGCATCCCCAGGTCACAGGCCGACCACACAGCGCGACCAGGCGCCACAATTGAACCGAGCACCCATAGCTCAGTGGATAGAGCATCGGACTTCTAATCCGACGGTCGCAGGTTCGAATCCTGCTGGGTGCACCACAAAACCCCAGTTCACACGGGGTGCACGAGGACCTCGGAAGAGGTCCTCGCGGCGTTTGGGGGCCATGTGTGCTCCTCGTGTGCTCCCCAGTACAAGGTGAGTGCAGGTGGGGATCCACCTCCCGGAGCACTTTGCCGGGACGTGACCGTGCCCACCAGGGCAGGATGGCGGGCCACCCCGGCGGGTGCCACCAAACGCCCGCAGCCGCACCATCCGCCCTATTCCCGACCAATGGCCCGGCACACGCCGAAGAAGCCGTCTGCGGCCACAGACAGCCCCATCCCGGTCATGACGCTAACCGAGTGCTCACTATCAACAGCAGACCAGTTTCATCCAGGAAGCCGAGTGCCTTTCCGTAGCGTCGACAGGTTGGCCTTGACCGACACGATCCGCAATCTGGCCTCCCGAGCGTGGAAGGCGTGCCACTGAGAAGCGAGCTCTCGGCTCTTGAGGCGTTGCCCGATCTCCTCTCCCGCAGGCAGGGAGTACAACTCGAAGACACCCCAGCCCTCATGCTGATCCACGAACCGCTGCACCAACTCCCGGAACCCGGGATCCTCGTGGTCGACATGGCAGTCCCCGGGGTGTGTGATCTGGGTGTCCTCGATCGGGCATGCACGAGGTCCGGGTTTGGCGAACTCGGCAGTCCGGAACTTCTCGATCTGATCTCGGACCTCGTGACGCAACGCCGCCGTAACCCGTTGGGAGATGGTTTGGCCTTGGATCAGCTTCGTGTAACCGAAGTCGTCCTCCGTACCATCGCTCCGGACAATGAAAAGTGAGCGGTTGCGCCGGTGTTGAGGATTGACCCGGACTTCGAACCGTTCGATCCCCGAACCGATCTTGCGTAGCGGGTCGGTGTGCATCTGAACGAGGTCCAACAAGAGTTGCTCGTCCCGGGGGGCGGTGACTGCAGTGCCGATGTCGTAGCTGCGCAAGATGCGCTGGAACTCTTTGGTCGCTGCGCTCTTGGAAGGGAACCATCGATCCCCGACAGAGATAGCTTGAGATGCCATGTACTCATCCTGCCAGCCGGGCACTGGTAGATGGAACCGGCAGAGAAATTTCCTCGACGGGGAAGGCCAAAGCGACGCCCTGTTTTCGACGACAGAGCCGCTGCGCTTCACCATAAACCCCGGCGTCGCTTCATTAGCGAATGCCTTTGCAGAAAACACGGGAAACGAGCAATCTTAACTTGGGAGCACTTGCCTCCCGCCATTAGGGAGGCAGTGATAAATCGACGACCTTGCCGTTATTCAGGGGCACGAGAACCCTGGGGGCTCCCTGCCTTATGAAGCAACAAGCCATCGCTTCTAACAGCAACCACTTTCAAAATCTACTAAACGACACCACCCACCCCCAAGAATATAAATTACCAAACTCTTCAAGTAAATCCAAAAATTCCATGAACCTAGGATCCAACTACACAATCCTAGCCACACCAGAGTTCCGCCCAGTCTACTCAATTGGCGATAGAAGAAAGCACGAGGCTTGCCAGGAACTCGCAACTGGAGGCCTTTTTTAGAGATTTTTCAACAGCCGCCATTGAATCAGACCTGCTTTCAAAGTGAGAAATGATCAATTCGAGAGCAATCGGAACAATTGTCGCAGCTTTGTCGATAATTGGCCCCCAATCAGCATCGGGGTCATCGATAGCGTCCATATTCTGCTGACGCATCACAATATGGACGATCAGCAGTTCTGCAGATTCAGCGATGACACGGGCACTGCCGTGAAGATGCGCGCGGATCTCTTCCAGCAATTCCTGTACTCGTAGCAGAATTTGAACTGAGCGCCATATTCTCATAACTGAAGGAGAGTCCTGCTCGAAGAGAGTCGTATAGGCCCCTTTAGGGCCCGTCTGCCATAGCAGGTCTCGATTCGCCTGGACACGTGCAATGACATCGGAAGTACTGCGTGCACAGGCCAGCGCGAGTGCAGCTTGCACCGCCGTGCACCCCTCAGCTGGAGCGGGAACATTTGCGTCGGATTCCAAGGCGTATTTTCGACCCAGGAGGCGCTCAAACTCACCACGAATTTCCAACTGAGTGAGATCGCGCGAAAGGAAGTCGACTGGCCTGACCGCATCCTGTGAATTGGTTGCGCGGGCAATTTTTCTTCCGAAGCCACTTGGGCTGTTTTCCAGCGTTACGATCCGCACGGATACATAAGCTGCGGATACCACATCCGGGGCCTTCTGCATTGCAGCGTAGATCGCCAGAACAGTTTGAGCACCATTGACAACGCGAGCATCATTAAGCGTAAGGGAGACTACCCCCGAGGAAATTCCGCGCATTCTTTCCGGAATAACACTTTCGCAGATCACAGTGATTCCATTGTTAAAATACCAAAATTCATCCGGATGATTCGTCAGCGTCTCAATTATATTATGCGTGTGCGTGTGGCCGAGCGACGTGCGAATATTAAGCGAGAACAAACTATTGCGGTGGGCCTCGTACCACTCCGCAACCCCGGCAACCGACATGACGCCCTGATAAGAATCGAAAGGCCCATCAACATGGATCCATCGCCCCAGGGGCGCCTGTACTTGAAGTGGCGAAGTATCAACTTCTTGTGTGGCCTGCCAAATTCTCCGAGCATCCCATGCTTCGATCGCCAAGAATTCATCAATAAAGTTGAACTCCTCATTCATGGAACCCAGGCCATCGATTGAACCTATATCCAACCGCCTCAAAGATGGAGTTGCCAGGATAAGCCGAATTTTGCAACGAGGGTCGCTAAGAACAGCATCAATCTTGGCGACATGGCGTTGAATTTTTGCATTGAATTTTTGATAATCCAGGCTTACAAGAAGCTGAATGCCCCGCCTTACCTTTAAGATATCCACAAGATCAAAACCTGCTTGCCCAGTGTTACTCCACTTGCTCTGGACAATGAGAATTTCTTTTCTCTCAACTGCGACCGCAATAGCATCTATTCCATTATCCCCAGCCCCATCAATAACGTGATCTGCCGCCATCGAACTTTCGCAGTCAAGCCACCTCCGCACGACTAGGGCCGAGAGCGCACGGGAGAGGAATCCGGCATCAGAAACTGATCCTCCCGTCTCTGCCATGTCAATCAGTCCACTGAATTCTTTTTCTAGAGCGTGGCCAATTTTTGATATCTCTCGAGGCCTTCGTAGGGCACCGCCAGCCTCAGTTGATGCAGTAGCAAGGGCACAAATCCGCGCCAGATTCTGTGGATTTGACTCTACCCACGAGGTTGACAAAACCTGCTGCAAGACCCCCCGGTCACCATGCTCGGTATCGCCAGCAACAGAAGCGAACCATTTGTGCACGAAATCAGCTATCTGCTGACCACTGAACTCCTCTAGCGCAAATCGCGAAAAATCCCTCAGTACGTGATCACGAAGATTGACTTGAGTTGGACGAGAAGTAATAAGAATTCGGACACTCGGGTATTGAACAGCGAAGGCGTTCGCGGTATCAACCAAACGTCCCACCTCTTCAGGAGAGGCGATTTCGTCTAGGCCATCGAATATCACCATGGGCGATCCCTTACGGAGAAGGCGCTCCACAAGGCCCTGGGGAGGACTTTTTTGCAGGGCCATCTCCAACATCCGATCGATGAGCTCGGTGACGAGCGCGGTTCGGCCCAACGGCGAAACGATGTCACGACATGGAAGGAGAAACACCTCGGCATCGCCATGCTGTGCGTGGGAGTAGGCAAGGTGCTGGCACAGAGTGCTCTTACCGCTACCAGGCCCCCCGAGAAGGAGCGTCTTGGCGATCCTTCGCTCGAAATCAGTCTGTGAAATTTCCTCGGATTCCTCCTTCGATTGGTCGACGATCGTAGGAGTTACATAGATGGAGCTGAGACTGGTTTCCGACCGGGGAGCAGGCGAAGCCAGCGTATGGGTTCCGTACGTACGGAGCATGTACTTGCGGTAGTGCTCAAGGTACTCGGCATCTCGGCCTTCTTCCTCGGTTAGCGCACGAGGCTTCTTGACCGCAGTATTCATCCACAGTTGATGGAACCGCTCGGTGTCACCACCCAGTGCCTCCACTAGGCGTTCGACGACCTCCCAGCGAGGAACCGCACGACCGTGGAGGACGTCGGAGATCGTAGTGTGGCTCGCCACGCGGCCAGCCATCTCAGCAAGCCCTCGCAAGGACGGGTTACCCGCCTGCAAGCGAAGACTGCTGAGCTCGGCGGCCAGGGACGCCAGCTCCTCAGACTGCGTGTTCGAGCTCTTGCGGTGTTCCATGTGCCCTCCGCCTCAATGTGTTGTAAAGTGTTCGAGTCATGTACTCTTACACTACCCCCTAGCGCTTGGACAGGCGGATACTTCACCATGACGGAGCTCCCCGCACCACAAGACGTCGCGCGAGACTTCGTCTGGAACTACATACGTGATAAGGGCCGCAGACCGACGGTTGGAGAGGTGGACCGGGTACTGTACAGGGATCACGCTGTCAGCGCGGACCCGGCTTCCGCTCTACCTGTCGATCTGTTCACCATCACTCCGGCGCTGCCTGATGGGCGAACCAACGACGACGCCTCGGTGGGCTTGACATTGAACGGAGTTCCTGACAGCCCCGAGGGTAAACGCGTACTGGACCTGGTCTTCACGGCGATCCGCCAGGCTGCCGACCGGGAGCGGGAGTTTGAGCCTGCCTTTCCGGGTGAAACGGCAAGGTTCACCGCATCGGACTTTTGTGATTTCAACCAGTTGGGCAGGAGCGGAGCAGACCGCCTTCTTCCTCTTGTCGGCGAGCTCCTCCGTTCAGAGCACTGGGGTGGCACCTGGATTGAAGGATCAGAAGGTTTTTGGGCTTTCGAAGTTTCCCGCGACGTCCGGCAATTCAATGGAGTCTCCGATCTCGAAACCTACCTTCGGCGCCGATCCCATTCACGCCGAACATTTCACCCAAAGATGAATTCATTTTTTTGGGCGGCGGCAGCTAGCGCTTTCGCTGTAGCTGGTGTTTTTATCGCAACTCCCCAGCAATGGCCACTAGACCAAACAATAAGCTTCACAGCCACCACTCCGGCCATGATTTTGTCCCTCCACTTTCGAAACCTTGATCGCCACTTGTACACCTGCATTGCCTTTGCGTTTATTTCAGCCACATGGTTCATAGTCAGATTCTACATCTAACCCCATCGTGGCGCGGCGAAAATAGCCAAATTCTCAAAAAGTCCAATAAACTACTTTTTTACACCTGGAGGGTTGAAGGTTACACATTTCCAGTAGCAGTCCGATTGTTACTTCAGGCCAGGGGACCTTTAATCCGATGGTCCACAGGCCCCGGGCACGAGGAAACCCCAGGCCAGAACGGATGAACCCGTATCCCAACCCGGGGCCGGAGCCCTTGTGGGGCTCCTGGTGTGCTCCCCTGAACCGGCTACCGCATCGGCACCACACCACCCGACCCCGCAGGAGCCGCCGCCCCGCACAGCAGCGCAGCCGTGGCCTCGGCCGCTGCTTTGGCCACGTCCGGGAACACCGTCTGGTAGGTGTCCTGAGTGAAGTGCGCGGTGGAGTGGCCCAGCTCGACCGAGACCACCTTCACGTCCGTTCCCGCGGCCAGCGCCATCGAGGCCGCCCCGTGGCGCAGCCCGTGCAACGTGATCGGCGGAAGTCCGGCTGCTCGAGCGACCCGGGCGAACCAGTCACTAACATGCGAGGGCCACCACCCCTCCCCGTTCTGGCGGGTGAACACCAACCCCGAATCCACCCACTCCGGGCCCGCTTTCAGGCGGGCCTGGTTCTGGAACTTCTTCCACCCCCGCAGCACCTTCACGGTGTCTGCGTCCAGGGTGATGGTGCGCTGGCCCGCCTCGCTTTTAGGAGTTGAGGTGAGGGTGGTCCAGGACAGCTGCACCACCTGGGTGCGGATATCCGCTTCAGCGTCGGTGAGCCGGGTGTGGGCCCAGGGCAGGCCGACGGCTTCGCCCCGGCGTAGGCCTTTGACGGCGATCAGGTGGAACAACGGGTACAGCCACACGTACTTGCGGGAGTGTTCCAGGAAGGTGCGGGTCTGCTCGGGGGTCCACACCATCACCTCCCCCGGCACCGTCCCGCCCTTCTCCCACCGCTCGACTCGCCCCGGGGTCCACACCATCACCCCCCCGGCACCGTCCCGCCCTTCTCCCACCGCTCGACTCGCCCCGGGGTCAACACCAGCGGGCGTTTCCTCGGACATGAGGGAAGGCGTGCGTAGGAGGCGACGTTGACGTTCACCGGGTCCTCCGGGCTGCGCACCGCATCCGAGAGCGCACTGCGCAAGGTCGCGCGGATGCGCTGCTTGGTCGACAGACTCACCACCCGCTGGCCTTGGACCGATGCCCGCACTTTCGCGTCCTCGGATTCGCGGGCTTCGAGGATCTGCTCGTTGTTGGCTTCGATCCACTCGAACATCGCCTCGACCTGGCTGGACTTGAGCCTGTCCAGCCGGATCTTGCCCAGCTGCGGCACCAGGTACTTACGGATGTGGCCGGCGTAGGAAGTCCGAGTTCCCTCCGCCAGGTCAGGCTTGGCCGCAAGCCACGACTTGAGAAAAACGCCTACGGTGGGGGCTTCCTTGCGCACATCAGCCCCCGTCCCCAAACGCTGGCGCACCTCTTCCACCGAGGGGAACGGGGTGCGGGCCTTGAGGGCGTTCTGGATCAGGTCCGCGATCTGCACCTCCACATCCCCCTCACCCTGGGCCAGATCGAGAAGCGCTTTGAGGTGGTCCAAGGCTTCCCACGCCTGCTCCTGGCTCTCCAACCCGGTTCGGCGGGCCTGACGCCGCTTCCTCTCGCTCGTGCGTGGGAGTTCGAGTTGGTACCCCCAGTCGCCGTGGCGGGGGTTGAACGCCCCGCCCTGACGCCGCAGCTTCGGTTGCAGTCCGCTGAGGTGGACTTCTTCTGCCTCAACGACGTCGACACTCCGGATGAAGCCCAGGAAGCGGTGGCTCTGATGGTTCACGGGTTCCTGGAGCCCCGATTCCCGTTCCCCTCCCGCTACGAGAAGAGCTCCTGACCGGACGGTCCCTCGCGGCCTCTTCCGGCACCCGAGCCATGGCGGGTTGGCTCCTGGGCTGCTTCCCGGAACCGTTGCGAGGCCACTCGCCGCGGGAGAGGTCGTAGCCGAAGCAACCTCTCGAAAGGCCGCCGCGATCGGGGCGGGCGCGGCGGCCCTCGGGGCGGGGTGGATCAGCCGGAGGGGTACTCGACGGCGATGTCCAGCACCCAGGTGATGCCGAAGCGGTCGGTGAGCTGGCCGTAGAGCGGCGCCCAAGCGGAGGGGCCGATGGGCTGCCTCACCTCGGCTCCCTCAACGAGCTTGTCCCAGTAGCCCTGGAGTTCGGCGGGATCGGAGCCGCGAAGGGAGACGAAGAACGGGTCCTTGCCCTGGTCCCAGTCCAGGTTCGGGTAGGCGTCGTAGGCCATGACGCGGAATCCGTTGTCGGCGGTGACCTGCCCGAAGGTGACGTGGTCGGCGGTCTCCGGGTCGGTGCTTCCCATGTCGGCGTAGCTGGCAATGCTCAGCTCACCTCCGAACACGGACTGGTAGAACTCCAGGGCCTGGCGGGCGTTGCCGCGAAAGTTCAGGTGCGGGGTGACGTTGACGGTCATGACCAAGGCTCCTTGTGCTTGGGGAGAGCCGGACGGGCTCTGCCGGGTACAAGGCAAGACTCGCGGTGGTAGCGGTCATATCCCGGCCGCTTCTCGCGCAGAATGGACGCCATGGCCACGTCACCCTCGCGGATGTTGAAGCTGCTGTCGTTGTTGCAGACCAGACGGGACTGGCCTGGGCGAGTTCTCGCGGAGCGCCTGGACGTCAGTGATCGCACGCTGCGTCGGGACGTCGACCACCTGCGCGAACTCGGCTACCGGATCATCGCGGTCAAGGGTCCCGACGGCGGATACCGGCTCGACGCGGGTTCGGAACTGCCGCCGTTGCTGTTCGACGACGACCAGGCAGTCGCGCTCGCGACCGCCCTTCAGGTCGCCGCCGTGTCGGGGGCCACGGAAGGCGAGGCGGCCCTGCGGGCACTGGCGACCGTCCGACAGGTGATGCCCTCACGGCTGCGGCACCGGATCGATCGTCTGACGTTCACGACACTTCCCGGTGTCGCCTCATCACCGGTGGATCCGGACGTGCTCGTCGCGGTCAGTACGGCGGTCAGGGAGTGCGCGGTCCTGCGATTCGACTACGTGTCGGTGGGCAGTGATCCGACGGCCAATCCCTCTCGGCAGCGCGTCGAACCGCATCACGTCGTGTTCGGGAGCGGACGCTGGTACCTCGTCGGCTGGAGCCTGGACCGGGAGGCCTGGCGTGTGTACCGGCTCGACCGGATGACACCCGGCATTCCCACCGGTCCGCGTTTCACTCCGCGCGACGTGCCCGGTGGAGACGCCGGTGACTTCCTCGCGGGCAGGTTGAAGGGATCGGAGACCGGGGACGCCTGGCCCTGCACCGGCGAGGTGGTCCTGGAACTGGCCGCACGGGAGGTGATTCCGTTCGTTCACGATGGAACCGTCGAGGAACTCGGCCCGGATCGATGCCGACTGGTCGTCGGTTCCTGGTCCTGGGTGGCGCTGGCGGCCTCGATCGGTAGATTCGACGCCGCCGTCTCCGAGGCCTCACCCCGCGAGCTGGCCGACGCCTTCGGCGAGCTCGCCCGCCGCTTCGCTGACGCCGCTGAGCGGGGTCAGAGCGAACCCGCTTAGCCGTGTCACTCCTCTGGCACGTGGGACCGCAGCCGTTGGACCAGGGCGGCGATCCGCTGTTCCCGCAGTTCCGGGGCTGCGGTGAGGATCTGGAGGAGCAGGGGGTACCGCTCGGCTGCGGTCAGGCTCGCGAATCGTGACTCCGCGGTGGGCGATGCTCTCAGGGCCTCAGTGAGGTCGGCGGGCATCTCGATGGTCGCCGACCCGGGGTAGGCGCGTTCCCAGCGGCCGTCGCTTCGGGCCCTGTCGATCTCCGCCTGCCCCCGTGGCCGCATGCGTCCCTGAGCGGTCAGTTCCTGGGCGATCCCGACGTTGCGCAGCGACCAGGTCGACCTGTTCCGTCTGGGGGTGAACCGCTGAAGGAACGTGCTGGCGTCCCTCCTCTCCTTCCGGCCGTCGATCCAGCCGCTGCACAAGGCTTCCTCGAGTGCCTGGGCATAGGTGAGGGACGTGGGTGAGGACGTTCCCTTCTTGGCCAGCACCAGCCAGGCACCGTCCGAGGTGCCCTCGTTCGTGTCGAGCCATGCCCGCCATGCTGCCGCGTCGGAGACCAACAGGGGTTCTTCGTCCATGGACCCACTCTGACGTGGGCACCGGTCGGATCGTGTCCGCTACTCGGTGAGATTCCGAGTACTACCTCGGAGTTCTCACCCCTGGTACGGGCACGTCGGCGCGAGCATCCCGGATACGAACCTCCTCCTCCGTTCGGGTGGCCGGAGGCACTCCAATCCCGACGCAGGTGTCGGGATTGGGATGAGCCACGCCCTCAGGGCAGGTCGGCGATCGCCCGCAGGCGTGAGCGCAGCCGTGCGGCCATGTCGACCTCTCCGGGTGCGAGCAGCCACTGGATCTGGAGGCCATCCATGAGCGCGACCAGCTCGAACTCCAGGCCCTCGATGGTGACACCGGGGCGCAGCAGGCCACGCCGCTCCAGATCGGCCAGGGCTCGCGACACGTCATGGCGCAGGTCGGCGTAGCGGCGGCGGAAGTAGGCGTGCGCGGGGTGGGCGGGATCGCAGGCCTCGGTGGACAGCACCGCGAACAGGGAGACGATGCCGGGTTGTGCCTGGTTGTGTTCCACCACGCGTGTCAGGCGGTGGAAGTAGTCGGCCCCGTCGTCGGCGGGGTCGTGCCCGTCGAAGAACAGCTCGCCGTTGACCCGGTCGCGTTCGGTCAGCACCGCCTCCAGCAGGGCTTCCTTGGTGGGGAAGTGGTGCAACAGCCCGGCCCGGGAGACACCGCAGGCCGCGGCCAGACCCGCCATGGTGGCACGGTGGTAGCCCACGGCGCCGAAGACGGTCAGGGCGGTCCGCACGATCTCCGCACGGCGGCGCCGCCCCTTGACGTAGCCGCCAGTGTCGGCCTCGGGAGGCGGTTCGTCGATGGGTTGGAGGGCGCCGGTGGTCATGCGGGTGACGGCCTCGCGGATCTCGGCGAGGCCCCTCGGGGCGGAGTCCAACGCGCTGTGGATGGTCAGCCCCTCGATCAGGGCGTCCACCACGCTGGCGGTGAGCGGGTCGAAGTGGCGCTCCAGGGCGGCGCGGCTGCGACCCATCCACTCCACGGTGATGTCGCGGAAGGAGGGGTCGCGTGCGGCCAGGGTGTACAGCTCGTGGGTGAGCACCAGTTCGGGCGGGGAGCTGAAGACGTCGTCGGCGATGACCGCCACGACCGCGTCCACGGCCTGGGGCCGGTCGCGCGCGGTACGCAACCGCTCCTCGAACCTGTCGCTCACCCTGTGGGCGAAGCGGGTCAGGGCCTCTCGCAGCAGCTCGTCCATGCCGGAGAAGTGGTAGGTCATCGAGCCCAGCGGTACGTCTGCGGCCTGCGCGATCCGACGGTGGGAGGCTCCGGTCACCCCTACCGAGGCGATGACGTCCAGGCAGGCGTCGATGATGCGGTCCCGACGGTCGGGGTCGTGGCGACGGGACACTCGGGCACCTTTCCGGTCGAGGGACCTGTTCCTGCCGGGCGGTCGGCGGAGCGGCCCTGGGAAGACCGTACCCCGGCCCTCCTCGCGGCTGCCGTGAAGGGGAAGAAGGCGGGCACGAGTGCCTGTCGCACGCCCTGCGGCATGTGTACGATCGTACTCATGATCGTTCACGAGACCACCGGCCCCACCTTGCGGGACCGTCGGGCGCGGGTGGCCGTGGGGGCGTTGTTCTTCACCAACGGCGCCCTGTTCGCCAACCTCATCCCCCGCTATCCGCAGATCAAGGCCGACCTGGAACTGGGTGAGGCCGCCTACGGGCTCGCCGTCGCGGCCTTCCCCGCTGGCGCGATCGCCGCCGGGCTGGGCGCGGCCGTGCTCATCCGCCGGTTCGGGTCGGCCCGAGTGGCGGTGCTGGGCACCGTGGCCACGGGCCTGGGCACCTGGGCGGCCGCCTTCGCACCGAGCCTGTGGATGTTCGCCGCCGCCCTGTTGGTGGCCGGAGCGATGGACTCCCTCACCGACGTGGGCCAGAACGCCCACGGACTGCGGGTGCAGCGCCGCTACGGGCGCTCCATCCTCAACAACTTCCACGCCGTCTGGTCCATCGGCGCGGTCACCGGGGGAACGATGGCGGCCACAGCCATCGCCTGGGAGATCCCGCGCCAGGTGCATCTGGGACTGAGCGCCGTGCTGTTCTCCGCCGTGGCGCTGTGGGCGCTGCGCTGGTGCCTGCCCGGACCCGACAACGGAGCCGAGGAGGACGGTGCGGCCACGCCGACCGAGATCGCCGACCAGGCCGTCGACGCGGCTCGCAGGCGCCTGTGGGTGGTCTGGGTCCTGGTGGCTCTGGTCCTGCTGGCCATCTCTGGCAGCGTCGTCGAGGACGCGGGCAGCACGTGGGCCGCGGTCTATCTGTCGGGATCGCTGGGCGCCCCGGCCGCCGTGGCAGCGACGGGTTTCATCGCGATGGTCGGCGCCCAGTTCGTGGGGCGCATGATCGGCGACCGGTGCGTGGACCGGTTCGGCCAGCGCGCGGTGGCACGCGTCGGCGGGGCCCTCACCGCCGTTGGCATGGGCCTGGCCCTGGCCTTGCCCACCGTGCCGGGCACCCTGGTCGGCCTGGCCGTCGCGGGCCTGGGCATGGCCACCCTGATCCCCGCGGCCATGCACGCCGCCGACCAGATCCCGGGCCTGCGCCCGGGGACGGGGCTGACGGTGGTCTCCTGGCTGATGCGTCTGGGTTTCCTGCTGTCCCCGCCCCTGGTGGGCCTGGTCGCCGAGGAGACCAGCGTCCGGCTGGGCCTGACTCTGGTCCCGGTCGCGGGACTCGCCGCCATCGCGCTGGCCGGAGTCCTCTCCGACCGGACGAGCAGGTTTCCGAGACCGACCACAACCCAGGAGGCACCGTGAACACCGCACCCGCCCCGCGCCGCGTCGGCGCCATGCTCCCGCGCGACCTGGCCTCGGACCAGGTCCTCGACTTCGCCCGCCGATCCGAGACGCTGGGCTTCGACGAACTGTGGGTCGTGGAGGACCTGGGCTTTCGCGGCGGCGTCGCCCAGGCCGGTGCGGTGCTCGCCTCGACCTCACGGATCAGGGTGGGGATCGGCATCCTGCCCGCCGGGGCGCGCAACGCGGCCTTCGCCGCCATGGAGGTCGCCACCCTGGCGCAGCTCTTCCCCGGACGGCTCACCGTCGGCATCGGTCACGGCATGCGCGACTGGATGGAGCAGGTGGGTGCCCGTCCAGCCAGCCCGCTCACTCTGATCCAGGAGTACGCCACCACCCTGCGCACCCTGCTGCTGGGGCGCCCTGGCCCGGCCCCGGGCCGGTACGTCCACGCCCAGGACGTGCTCCTGGACCAGCCGCCCGCCCAGGTGCCCCCGCTGGTGTTGGGGGTGCGCGGGCCCAGGTCACTGGCGGTGGCCGGAAGGGTCGCCGACGGCGTCCTCCTCGCGGAGCCCGCCAACCCCGCCTACATCCGCGCGGCCCTGGACCAGACCCTCAGCGATGTCCCCGAGCACGCACCGATGGTCATCACCTACGACGCCGCCGCCGTGGACGCGGACCCCGAGGTCGCTCTGGAGCGGGTGCGTCCCGCGCTCGCGTCGGTGGGTGACCGGGACTGGGCCCCGCACATCGCTCCCCTGCCCTTCGCCGAAGAGCTGGCCGCGCACCGTGCCGCCTGTTCCGGACCCGAGGAGTTCGCCGCGACCCTGCCCCGGGCCTGGGTGGAGGAGCTGACCCTGGCAGGAACCCCGGAGACGGTCAGCGTCGGGATCGCCGCCCGGCACGACGCGGGCGCCCACACGGTCGTGCTCGCCCCCGCCGGGCCCGACCCCCGTGCTGAGCTGGAGCGACTGGGTGGGGTCCTGGAGCACCGGCTGCGGTGAGTGTGGACCCAGGGGGCAGGCGCGGCGACGTCCACCCGCCAGCGGCTCATCCTCACGGTGAGCCCGCGCGGCAGGTCCGGTCCACGGGTGTCGGACCAGCCGCCCCCGGGCAGCACCGTTTCCGGGCGTGCGCCTGATCCGACCCCGCCCGGAAACGGGCAGGCCGCCTGTGCCAATCTGGGACGCCGAACGCGGACGAAACGGGAGTTGACCATGAGCGACCTGATGAGACCGGGTGTGTGGGGTGTGCTGGCCACACCCTTCACCGGTGAGGCCCTGGATGTCGACACCGCGGGGATCGAACAACTCGTCAAGCACGCGGAGAGCGCCGGGGTCACCGGATTCACCGTGCTGGGCGTCTTCGGGGAGGCCGCGCAGCTCGACCGCGAGGAACGCCGCCTGGTCCTGGAGACGGTCCTGGCCGCCACCGATCTGCCGTTGGTCGTGGGCTGCACGAGCCTCGGCACGGCCCCGACCATCGAGGAGGCGACGACCGCCGTCGAACTGGTCGGCGACCGGCTCGCGGGCGCCATGGTCCAGGTCAACAGCGCCGACCCCCGGGTGCTCGAAGCCCACTTGGACGCCGTCCACCAGGCCACCGGCGCGGACCTGGTGGTGCAGGACTACCCGGTGGTGAGCGGCGTGCGCGTCTCCGCCGCCGCGTTGGGCGACCTCGTCGCCCGAAAGCCCTACGTCAGCGCGGTCAAGGCGGAGGCTCCGCCGACCCCCGCCGCCGTCGCCGAGCTCACCGCGCGCTGCGACGTGCCCGTGTTCGGCGGCCTGGGCGGGATCAACCTGCTCGACGAGCTCGCCTGCGGCGCCGCGGGCGCGATGACCGGCTTCTCCTACCCGGAGGCCCTGGTGGAGTGCGTGAACGCCTGGGACCCCTCCGACCCGGGGCGCAGTCGTGCCGCGCTGCTGGAGTACCTGCCGCTGATCACCTTCGAGCAGCAGGTGGGGATCGCCCTGGCCATCCGCAAGGAGTGCCTGCGCCAGCGCGGTCTGATCGCCGAGTCCGGTGTCCGCGCACCGGCCAGGAGCCTGCCCGAGTCGCTGCGACCGCTGCTCACCGACCACATCGCCCGCGCCCAGGCACTCTGACGGGTGCGGCGGGCGGAGTGAGTCCCCCCGCGAGGGCGGCCTCGCGGGGGAGCTCCCGGTGACCGGGAGCCGGGGTCGGGTCAGCTGGTCGCTTCTCGGGTGCCTGTTCGGGGATCACCTGGGTCTGGCCCGTGCTCATCGGCCCGCCGAAGAAGCCCCCCGAGACGCACGTGCGGGCCGCACCCGGTCTCCGCTGGTCCGCCGAGACGCCGGGTCACGCCCCGGCGCTGAGACCGCTGGCCCGCCTGACCGCGGCGTACCCCAGGGCCTCCTCCAGCTCGGCCACGGCCAGCCGCATCCGCTCCACCACGGCGGGGTCGGAGTACTCGCCCCGAGCGTTCGTACGCGACCCCGCCCGCGAGACCACCACGCAGTCCACGAGCACGGCGCCCAGCAGCGTGAGGGTGGGCATCAGAGGAGCGTGGGCGCGCATGCCGCCCGCCTGGCCCGGCGACGCGCTCACCAGGAGGGTCGGCTTCCCGACCAGCCCGCCGGAGCCCACCAGCCAGTCGATGGCGTTCTTGGTGACCCCCGCCGGACCGTGCGCGTACTCCGGGGTCGCGATCACCACGCCCTCGGCGCGCCCCGCCAGTTCACGGAACTCCCGGACCGCCTCCGGCCAGGAGTCCTCGTCGTTCTCCACGTCCGGGTTGAACAACGGCAGGCGCCCGGCGAGGTCGCCGCCGACCACGGTGGTCCGTGTCCCCACTCTCTGGGCGAGGTCCAGAAGGGCCGCGTTGAACGACCCCCGACGCAGACTTCCGCAGACGCCCAGCACGACGTGGTCCGGCATGTACCCGCCTTCCGAGATGCCCCGCACCACCGCCGTGCCGTGTCGACGCGGCGGTGCCCGGCCCTGGAGGGCCCGGGCCACGAGTGTGTCACCCGCTCGGCCGCGACAGGTTCCGGATCGGTTCGGCCAGTTCGGTCTCGAAGAACGTGAAGAAACCCTCCGGGTCGGGGCCGGCGTTGATCAGCGCCAGGTGGTCGAACCCCGCGTCCACGAACTGCCGCGCCATGTCGATGTGGCGTTCGGGGTCAGGGCCGTATCCGAAGCCCTCCGCCATGTCCTCGGTCCTGATCAGGGCGGTCGCCGCCTCGAAGTTGACCGGGTTCGGCAGCTCGGCCTGCACCTTCCAGCCCGTGAGCCCGAACCTGAAGAGCTCCCGTGCGGACTCCAGCGCGGTGCGGTCGTCGGCGGCCCAGGCCAGGGGCACCTCGCCGTAGCAGGGACCGTTGCCGCCCCGTTCCCGGTAGGTGTCGGTGAGCGCGGAGTCGGGTTCGGTGGCGAAGAGGCCGTCCCCTTGTTCGGCCGCGAGTACGGCCGCCCTGGGCCCTCCGGCGGCCACGACCACCCGGGGCGGGAGCTCGGGGAGGTCGAAGACGCGGGCGTCCTCCAGGACCAGGTGCTCGCCCCGGTAGGAGTGGTAGCCACCGGACCAGAGCAGCCGCATGATCTCCACGGCCTCCTCCAGCATCTCGTGGCGCACCGTCACGCCGGGCCACCCCCGGCCCACCACGTGTTCGTTGAGGCGCTCCCCCGCGCCCACACCGAGCGTGAAGCGTCCCTCGGAGAGGATCGCCGTGGTGGCCGCCGCCTGGGCGATGATCGCCGGGTGGACCCGCAGGAACGGGCAGGTCACCCCGGTGGCGATCTCGATGCGTCCGGTCCGTTCGGCGATCGCGGCCAGCATGGACCACACGAACCCGGAGTGCCCGTGGCTGAACAGCCACGGATGGAAGTGGTCGCTGATCTCGACGAAGTCGAACCCGGCCCGCTCGGCGCGTACCGCCTGTTCCACGATCTCGCGGGGCCCGTAGCCCTCGGCGAAGAGCTTGTAGCCGATCCGCATGCGTACCTCCTCGACCGGTTTCCTGGTCGTGTCCGGTTCACCTGTGGCCCTGACCCGTGCGACCTCTACGGAAACACCCTCTCCCGGAAAGACGTGCCGTGCCGAAGGCGCCCCGTGGCGCCGGGCACGTGCGGCTTCGGTCCGTCGGGCGGGGCGGTCCAGGAAGGCCGATCCGAGGGAGGCGCCCGTGAACGACCCAGCGACCACCCGCACGAAGCCCCCCACCCGCACGAAGCCCCCC
>NZ_LAVM01000079.1:0-26024 GCF_001083815.1 Nocardiopsis sp. SBT366
ATGCCGTGCAGGGGGACGGGTGCGGGGTCGGACGCGGGGTCGACCCGGGCGAGCAGGGTGTCCAGGGACAGGCCCAGGGTGGCGGCGACGGCCGCCACGGTGAAGAAGGCCGGGGTGGGGACGCGGCCGCCCTCGATCTTGCGGAGGGTCTCCACGGAGATACCCGAGCAGCGGGCGACGTCCACCATCGTGCGGTCGGCCCGGGCCTCCCGCAGGAGGGTCCCCAGGGCACGGCCGCGTTCGATCTGGTCTTCGGTCAGCGGTTCTCGAACCATGGCGTGAGTCTATCCCGGGCGCGAGAGGCCGTATATTAATACCGGTATAGTTATCCTCACCTCATTCGGAAAGGGTTCCCCATGGTCGAGATCAAGACCCCCGCGGAGATCGCACTCATGCGCGAGGCCGGACGGGTCGTCGCCAACGCGCTCGCCGCCGGACGCCGGGCCGCCGAGCCCGGCCGCACCACCGCCGACCTCGACCGCGCCGCCGCCAAGGTCATCTCCGACGCGGGCGCCGAGCCGCTCTTCCAGGGCTACCAACCGGGCTGGGCACCCATGCCCTTCCCCGGGGTGGCCTGCGTGAGCGTCAACGACGAGATCGTCCACGGCGTCCCCGGAGAGCGGGTGCTGGCCGAAGGAGACCTGGTCAGTCTCGACTGCGGCGCGCGCCTGCGCGGCTGGTCCGCCGACTCCGCGATCAGCTTCGTGGTGGGGGAGGCCGACCCCGCCGACCTCACCCTGATCGCCGACACCGAGGCCGCGCTGGCCCGGGGGATCGCCGCCGCGCGCCCCGGTGACCGCGTGGGCGACATCGGCCACGCCATCGCGACCGAGGCCCGCGCGGCCGGGTACGGGCTCACCGCCGACCACGGCGGTCACGGTATCGGCCGCACGATGCACGAGGCCCCCGACGTGCTCAACGACGGCCGTCCCGGCCGGGGCTTCAGGCTCGTCCCGGGGTTGGTCATCGCCATCGAGCCCATGCTGGTGCGCGGCGGTTCCGACGGCTACGCCCACGGCGACGACGGGTGGACGGTGCTCAGCGACGACGGCACCCGTGCCGCCCACTGCGAGCACACGGTCGCCGTCACCGAGGACGGCCCGGTGGTGCTCACCCTGCCCTGACGCCGTCCGGCCCTGACGCGGCTCGGCCCTGACGGGGTCCGGCCCGACGGGTCAGGGGTCCCCGCCCACCCGCACGAGCGGGTGGGCGGGGACCCCGGGGGCCGCTGTTCCGGCTACTCCAGTCCCGGTACGCCCAGAGCGAGGGTGCCCGCGTCGGCGTCCAACACCGCCGGAACACCCAGCGGCACGGTGAGCTGCGCGGGGCAGTGCCCGAAGTCCAGGCCCCACAGCACCGGCACCCCCAACGGCTCCAGGCGTTCCCGCATCAGCTCGGAGACGACCCCGGGGTCGGGCGGGCAGTCCGTCCACGTGCCCAGGGCGACCCCGGCCACTCCGTCCATCCACCCAGTGCGCAACAGATGGGTGAGCATGCGGTCGAGCCGCGCGGCGTCCTCGTTGACGTCCTCCAGGATCAGGAGGCCGCCCGCCGCCGAGAGCCGACTGTGCGGGGTGGCCAGTCCGTCGTTGAGCAGACTCAGGTTCCCGCCGAAGGTGACCCCCGCGACCCGGCCCGGGACCAGGGCCCGGGCACCCGGCGAGGTCAGGAGCATGCGCCTCTCGGGGGTGAACAGCGTGGTGTGCAGCTCCCGCTGGGCCACGTCGTCACCCACGAAGTAGCGGGTCCCCACCACCGGACCGTGCACGGTCGCCATCCCCAGCTCCACCGCGAACGCCTCGTGCAACGCGGTGATGTCGCTGAACCCGATCAGCGCCTTGGGAGCGGCCTGGCGCATCGCGTCGAAGTCCAGCAGGTCCAGCATGCGGTGGGCGCCGTCACCGCCCCGCGCGCAGAACACCGCGCGCACGTCGGGATCGCACCACGCCTCCTGGAGGTCGCGGGCCCGGTCCCGGTCCGCCCCGGCCAGGTACGGCAGCACCGGATGGCGGTCACGCACGTGGGCGGCCAGCTCGACCTCCAGGCCCCACCCCCGCAGCGCCTCCACCGCCGCGTCCAGCTGCTGGTCCGGAACCGGACTGCACGGGGCGACCAGACGCACCCGGTCGCCCTCCCGCAGTCTCGGCGGACGGGTCAGCGCCCTCGCTCTGCGGGGATCCGCCACGGGGCCCCCTTCGCGAACCTCGGTCACCGACTCACCCACGTTGGTCCCCATCCCTGTTGTTGGTGCCCACCGCCTCAGGCGCGCAGGAAGCTGTCCAGCACCCGCACGCCGAACCGGAGTCCGTCCAGCGGCACCCGCTCGTCCACCCCGTGCAGCAGGTCCGGGTAGTCGATGCCGCCGGGCAGGCGCATGGGGGAGAAGCCGTAGCAGTCGATCCCCAGCCGCGCGAAGACCTTCGCGTCCGTCCCGCCGCCCAGGCACACCGGGACCACCAGGCCCTCCGGGTCGTGGGCCAGGATGGCCGAGCGCAGCGCGTCGAAGGTGGTCGAGTCCACCGGAGCCTCGACCGGCGGAGACCCGTGCGCGTACTCCCAGTCCACGCGGTCCCCGGTCAGCGCGTCCATGGTCGACTCGAAGTCGCCTCGGCCCCCCGGCAGCACGCGGCCGTCGACACCAGCGGTCGCCTCGCCCGGCACCACGTTCACCTTGTACCCGGCCGAGAGCATCGTCGGGGCGGCGCTGTTGCGCACCGTCGCGGAGACCAGAGAGGCGGCGGTGCCGAACTTCCTCACGAGGTCGTCCACGGCCTCGTTGGAGCCGGTGTCACCGGCCACGCGCTCGACCTCCAGCGCACGGGCGATCGCGTCGATCGCGGCACGGGTGACCGGGGTCAGGTGCAGCGGCCAGCGGTGCTCGTCGATCCGGGCCACCGCGGCGGCCAGCGCGCCCACGGCGTTGTCCCTCGGCGGCCGCGAACCGTGCCCGGCCGTCCCGTGCGAGCGCAGTGTCAGCCAGGCGCTGCCCCGTTCGGCGGCCCCGATCGGGTACAGCCGGGCCGCCGCCCCCGAGGAGGTCCGGGCGTGCACGGTGTGCCCGCCGCCCTCGCCGATCGCCACGGTGCAGCCCTCGAAGAGGTCGGCGTGGCCGCGCACCAGGTAGTCGGCGCCGTAGGCGGCGCTGTCCTCCTCGTCGGCCACGAACGCCAGCACGATGTCGCGCCGGGGACGCAGGCCCAGCCGCGACCAGTACCGGACCACGGCGGTGACCATGCCCACGGTGTTCTTCATGTCCACCGCGCCGCGCCCCCACAGTGAGGGGGCGCCGGTCACCGGGCAGTCCGCGATCTCCCCGGCGAAGGGCGGGAACGTCCAGTCGTGGGCGTCCGCCGGCACCACGTCCAGGTGACCGTGGACCAGCAGGGCGGCCGCGTCCGGGTCCGTTCCGGGGATGCGCACCACCACGTTCGCGCGCCGGTCGGCGGACTCCAGGACCACCGGGGACAGCCCGGCCTCCCCGAGCGCCTCGGCGGCGAACTCGGCGGCGGCGCGTTCGTCGCCCTCGCCCCTGCCGTGGTTGGTGGAGTCCCGCCTGATCAGCTCTCGGGTCAGGCGGACGGCGTCCTCCCCCGCCTCGGCCAGTTCCGCGTCTCGCGCGCTGTCCGTCAGGGAGGTGTTGGTGTGGCCCACGGTCTCGGCCTCTCTCAGCAGGCTTCGGGGTTCTTTCTCACGTCAGACACACGTTTCCCACGTGTGGTTCTCCCCGCCACAGTTCTATCGTTTCCCACGGGGCGCTGTCCTCGTGATGCGCACATCACCTCGCGCACGAGGAAGTCACCCGTAGTCCTTCTCCATGGCGTTCGAAATCAGGGTGCAGACCGCCTTGAACGTCCGGATCATCTCGTAGGCGTCCGGCGACGTGTAACGGACACGCCGAGCGTCCGTCCGGGTCACCCCTGGAACGATCGCCGCGGCCTGGGCCAGCTGCGCGGAGTCGACCTCGACCTCCATCATCTTCGGAGAGCGCTCCACCGGCTCCGTCCGCCCGGCCAGCGCCATCGCGCGCTGGGCCGCCGCACGGATGTCCGCGGCCGTCCGCGCCGGTGGTCGGCAGCGGGCCGCGTACCGGCTCACGTGGTCCTTGACCGCCACCGTGCCCGCAGACGGAGCGTAGGAGCCCGCGTCCTCGCACGCGCGGTCGTCCCCGGTCACCAGGATCACCGGGGTTCCGTACTCCGCCACCACCGCCGCGTTCAGGTAGCCCTCACTCGCCGTGTGGCCGTCCAGCCACACCCCGGTGATCGCGTTGGGCAGGTACGTGTGCGCCAGCACGCCGTCCTCGCCCGCCGCGCAGTGGTACCCGAGGAAGACGATCCCGTCGACGTCTCCCGCCTGGACGCCCTCCACCATGGAGAGTTCCTTGTGGCGGCCGGTGATCATCGTGGCCCGTTCGTCCAGCTCCTCCAGTAACAGGTTGCGCATGGTCGAGTGGGCCTCGTTGACCAGCACCTCGGTGGCGCCGCCCTCGAACAACCCGCCGATGGCGGCGTTGACGTCGCTGGTGAACATCGACCGGCAGCGCTGCCACTGCTCGGTCCCGGGCTCGCAGTCGGCGGGCCAGGTGACGCCGGTGGCGCCCTCCATGTCCGCGGAGATGAGGATCTTCATCCAGCAGACCCTAGCCCGGAGCCGGAACCGGTCACCAGTCCCGTAGCGGCCGCCGTCCCCGAGCCTCGCGGCCCGGTGGTGGCGTCCGTCGGCGGTTCACGTCGCTTCGCACAGGTCATCCCGCCCGCCGATCAGCGCACCACGCGGTGGCGGAGGTGGACGACCCCCGAGCCGAAGGTGCGGGACTCGACGAACTCGAGGTCCACCCGGCGCTCCTTGCGAGGGAAGAACGGGACACCGCCGCCCACCAGCACGGGGTGGACCCTGATCCGGTACTCGTCGATCAGGTCCGCCGCCGCGGCCGCGGCCGCGAGGGTGGCGCCGCCGATCGCGATGTCGCCGTCCCCCGGCTCGGCCCGCAGGCGCACGATCTCCTCCGCCAGTCCGCCGGAGAGCAGCCTGGCGTTGCCGCGCACCCTCGACAGCGTCGTGGAGAACACCACCTTGGGGAGCGAGTTCCAGAGCGCGGCCCACTCCAGCGTCGCCTCGTCGGGGGAGGGATCCTCGCCGATGGTCTCCCAGTACAGCATCGTCTCGTAGAGGCGTCGGCCCAGCAGGTAGACGTCGATCCGCCGGGTCTCGTCGGTGACGAAGCGGAAGAGGCCGTCGTCGGGGTCGGTCCAGTCGAGGCCGCCGTCCGGTCCGACGATGTAGCCGTCGAGCGATACGCCCATCGAACAGGTCACTCTGCGCACGGGAAGCCCTCCTCGGTGACGGTCCCACCGTACGACCGCCACACGTCGCGGACGCGGCACGGCTCGCCGGGACACCCGTGTCGCGCGCCCGGCCCGTTCAGTGACGGGTTCGGGGGTGGAACAGGGCGCCTCTGGGGTGCGGGAGCGTCCCTTCGGGCACGCTCGCGGGGGCGGACCCGATGCCGCGGGGCCGGGGGATCGGTCCGGCGGCGCGGGTCTCCAGGGCCTGGACGGCGGCCTCGCGGACCTTGTGGTCGGGGTCCCCGGACAGGCGGGTCAGCAGGTGGTCCACGCCGGGGACGGCCCAGGGGACGATGGACTCGGCCAGGGTGGCGCGGACCAGGGGTTCGGGATGGCCGCACAGGGACGCGACACGGTCGATGGGGCCCCGGCGGCGCTGGCCGAGCAGGGACAGGGCCTCACGCAGGGCCACAGTGTCGGCCCGGTCGCAGGCGTCGGCGACCAGTTCCATCGGGAGCGGCCCGCTCCGGGGGTGGGGCCGGGTCTCGGCGAGTCGGCGGACCTCACGGATGCGGTGGACCTCCTCGCGGTCGACCCGGCGGGGTACGAACACCTCCCAGCCGCGGGGTTCGCGGAGTCCGGCGACGACGCGCACCGCCTCGGCGGCGCCGACCCTCCGGGGACCGTCGCTGTCGTCGAAGTGGCCCACGGTGACCGGTTCGTCGTCGGCCAGGGTCAGGTACACGCCTATCAGGCCACGGGGTCCGTGGTGTCCGGTCAGCTCACGCAGCCACTGGTGGGTCACCGTGTACGACGGCAGCACGGGGAAGCAGAACACCCCGCGCAGGCCTCCGGGCCCGATGGCGGTGCCCAGGCCGGACCTTCGTATGCCGGATATGTTGGCGCGGGGTGTCAGGTGGACGAACATCGCCATGGTTGGTTCCTGTGTGTTGATGGGTCGTGACGGTGGGTTGATGGTGTCGGGGGTCAGTCGATCCGCGACAGTGCGCCCGGTGCGGGGCTTTTCCCCCGCCCGTTCAGAGCCCGCTCCATGTCGTCCGCACGCGCGGGGACCCCGGTGCCCGTCGGGCAGCCAGGGCCTGGGGGATGGGAGCGTCGGGGCGGTCGACCGGTCGGTCCGGGGGTGACGCGGCCCGCTCGGGGTTGCCGAAGGGGAGGTACCCGGGTTCGCGGTCGTTCGTATCCCGCACAGCATAGGATGCCGCTCCGTGAGCGAGCGACCGCGTTCCGACACACTGTCCACCAGGGTCCCAGCGGAAAGTGGGGCGCGCGAGGGTCGGACGGCCCTGGAGTTCCCCGCTCGCGGCTGGCACGCTCCGTTCTCGCAGAATCACCCTGGGTTCCGGCCGGTGGGCACAGGGGAGCCCCGGCGCCGGGGGCGGCCGGGGCTCGGTGACTACGGCAGGGTGAGGATCTCCGCGCCGGAGTCAGTGATGACCAGCGTGTGCTCGAACTGCGCGGTCCACCTGCGGTCGGCGGTGACGGCGGTCCAGCCGTCGTCCCACATGTCGTACTCCACGCCGCCCAGGGTGATCATGGGCTCGATCGTGAAGGTCATGCCCGGCTCCATCACCGTGGTGGCGCGCGGGTCGTCGTAGTGCGGGACCACCAGGCCGGAGTGGAACTCGGGGCCCACGCCGTGGCCGGTGAAGTCGCGCACCACCCCGTAGCCGAAGCGCTTGGCGTACGACTCGATGACGCGGCCGATCACGTTGATCTGCCGACCGGGGCGGCAGGCCTTGATGGCGCGCATCGTGGCCTCACGGGTGCGCTCGACGAGGAGGCGGTTCTCATCGGAGACGTCACCGGAGAGGAACGTGGCGTTGGTGTCGCCGTGCACGCCGTCCTTGTACGCGGTGATGTCGATGTTCACGATGTCGCCGTCGCGGACCACGGTGTCGTCCGGGATGCCGTGGCAGATGACCTCGTTGAGGGAGGAGCACAGCGACTTCGGGTAGCCCTTGTAGCCGAGGGTGCTCGGGTAGGCGTCGTGGTCCAGCAGGAACTCGTGGCCGATCCGGTCCAGCTCGTCCGTGGTCACCCCGGGCTGGACGTTCTTGCCGACCTCCTCGAGAGCGCGGGCCGCGATGCGCCCCGCCTCACGGATCCGCTCGATCGTCTCCGGGGTCTGGACGTCGCCCAGGACACCCTCCACGGGACGCTTCTGACCCACGTACTCCGGCCGGACGATGTGCGAGGGGACCGAACGTTGGGGCGAGATGCGCCCAGGAACCAGCGGAGTAGTCATGGACACTGATTGTAGTTCGTGGGCGCGGTCAGGAGCGCCCGGCGGAGGGTAGGTGCCACACGTACCCGCAACGACGAGAGGGGTCGGCAGTGAGCGACGCACAGGACGACGGCTGGTGGTACTGCCTCCGTCACGGCAGGGTCGAACACGGCGCGGGATGCCCCGACTCCCAACGGCTCGGCCCCTACGAGGACGAGGCCACGGCGGCGCGCGCACTGCGCATCGCGGCGGAGCGCAACGAGGCCTGGGACGAGCAGGACGAGAACGAGGGCAACAGCTGACGGAGCGCGGTTCCGGACCGGGGGAGCACCGGCCCTGCGCGTTCCCCCGCCGGGCCCGTTCTGACAGGATCGGCCCATGAGCGAACACGACGCACAGCAGGGCGCGGACATCACCGGGCTGACCATCGCTGTCCTGGGCGGGACCGGCGACCAGGGGCGCGGGCTGGCCCGCCGCTTCGCGCTGGCCGGACTCCCGGTCCTCCTGGGCTCCCGCAGCGCCGAGCGCGCGGCGCAGGCAGCGGACGCCCTCGTGGCGGCCGAGTCCACGCCGATCGAGGTCCGGGGACTGGCCAACGCCGACGCCGCGGAGCGGAGTGACATCGTGATCGTCGCCGTTCCGTGGGACGGCCACCGTGAGCTGCTGGTGTCACTGGCCGACCGGCTCGCGGGCAAGATCGTGGTGGACTGCGTGAACCCGCTCGGCTTCGACAAGAAGGGCCCCTTCGCCCTGGACGTCCCCGAGGGCAGCGCCGCCCAGCAGGCCGCCGAGGTCCTGCCGGGCAGCCGGGTCACCGCCGCCTTCCACCACGTCTCCGCCGTGCTCCTCCTGGACCCCGGGGTCGACCAGATCGAGCTGGACGTCCTGGTGCTGGGGGAGGACCGCGAGGCCACGGACACCGTGCGCGCCCTGGCGGACCGGATCCCCGGGGTGCGCGGAGTGTTCGGCGGGCGGCTGCGCAACGCCCACCAGGTCGAGGCCCTCACGGCCAACCTCATCGCGGTCAACCGCCGCTACAAGACGCACGCGGGTCTTCGGATCACCGGTATCTAGGCGGCCCACTCCCTGACCTTCTCGATGAGCCGGGCGGGGTTCTCGCCGACCGGGGTCACGTTGAGCTGGGTGACCCCGGCGGCTCGGAAGGCCTCCACGCGTTCGCGCACGTAGGACTCGGGGCCGACCAGGTTGGTCAGCTCGACGAACTCGTCCGGCACCGCGGCGGCGGCCTCGTCCTTCTTCCCGTCGAGGTAGAGGTCCTGGATCCTCTCCGCGGCCTCCTCGTAGCCGTAGCGCTGGGCCACCGTGTTGTAGAAGTTCCTGCCCTTGGCGCCCATACCGCCCACGTAGAGGGCGATGACCGGGCGGGTGAGGTCCGCGATCCGTTTGGTCTCCTCGCCCTCACCGATGGCGAGCAGCCCGCCCGCGGAGATCTCCAGCGCGCCGAGCCCGGGATCGCGCTTGGCCCTTCCCTTGGCGAGGAACCCGCCCCACACGCTCTCGGCCTTCTCCGGGATGAACAGGTGCGGCAGCCAGCCGTCAGCGATCTCGGCGGTCATCTCGACGTTCTTCTCGCCGAGGGAGGCCACGTGGATCGGGATCCGTGAACGCACCGGGTGGTTGATGATCTTGAGCGGCCTGCCCAGGCCGGTGCCCTGCTCGGGCGGCAGCGGCAGCTGGAACACCTTGCCGTCGTGGGTGAGGCGCTCCTCGCGGGCCCAGACCTTGCGGCAGATCTCGATGGTCTCCCGGGTGCGGGCGAGCGGTTTGGTGTAGGGGACGCCGTGGAAGCCCTCGATCACCTGCGGGCCGCTGGCCCCGAGGCCGAGGACGGCGCGCCCGTCGGAGAGGTAGTCGAGCCCCGCGGCGGTCATCGCGACGAGCGTGGGTGTGCGGCTGTACATCGGCAGGATCGCGGAGCCGATGGTCACCCGTTCGGTGCGGGCGGCGAGGTAGCCCATGAGGGTGGGGCTGTCGTAGCCGTAGGCCTCGGCGACCCACACGGTGTCCAGCCCGGCCTTCTCCAGTTCGACGACCTGATCGACGGCGTCCTTGGGCTCGCCCGCGTACTGGAGCGGCATCGAGATGCGCATGTGCTGTCCTCCCGTGGGCCGGACCCCGGCCCGCGTCGGTGCTCGGTGTGCCGACACTGTACTACCGAGTCCCGTTCGGTTTTAGGGCCCTTCCGACCTTCGTGCCCGACATCTCCCGCCCAAGGAGTCCTGGGGACTCGGGGGAGGGCTGATCAACCCGATACTGAGCGCGGTGATCTTCGAACGCCTGCCCGCGCGCATGGTCGGTCGGGGGATGTCCATGGTGGGGGCGCTCGCCCGGATCGGAGCGCCGGTCGCGGCGCCGGGCGTCGGGGTGGCGATCGGCCTGTTCGGGGTCTCCCCGGTCCTGGCCGCCGGGGCCGCGCTGTACCTGGCGGCAGTGTGCCTGCCCGCCTTCGGCCGGGCGGCGCGGGGGCTGGAACGGCCCCCGGACTCACCGGAGGCCGCCCAGCGGCCGGATCAGCTGGCGTAGGTGTGCTCCTTGGCGGGGAAGCTCCCGGCGACGACCTCGGACGCGTAGTCCGAGGCGGCCTCGCGCAGCGTCTCCGCCAGGTTGGCGTAGGTCTTGACGAACTTCGCCACCCGGGGGCTCAGCCCGGCCATGTCCTGCCACACCAGCACCTGGGCGTCGGTGGACGGACCGGCGCCGATCCCGATGGTCGGGACCGCCAGCTGCTCGGTGACCTCGGCGGCCAGATCGGCCGGGACCGCCTCCAGCACGACGGAGAAGGCGCCCGCGCGCTCCAGCTCCTTGGCGTCCTTGAGCAGACCGGCGGCGGCCTCGCCCCGGCCCTGCACGCGGTAGCCGCCCAGGGTGTTGACCGACTGCGGGGTCAGACCGATGTGGCCCATGACCGGGATGCCCGCCGAGGTCAGCAGCTCCACCTGGGGGGCGACCGCGTGGCCGCCCTCCAGCTTCACCGCCTGGGCGTTGCCCTCCTTCATGAACCGGGAGGCGGTCTCCAGCGCCTGCTGGGGGGAGGCCTGGTAGGAGCCGAAGGGCAGGTCCGCCACGACCAGGGACCGCTGGGTGGAGCGGGCCACGGCGGCGGTGAGCGGGACCAGCTCGTCCACCGTCACCGGGACGGTGGAGTCGTAGCCGTAGACCACGTTGGCGGCGGAGTCGCCGACGAGGAGGACGGGGATGCCCGCCTCGTCGAAGATCCGCGAGGTGAGGGCGTCGTAGGCGGTCAGCATCGGCCAGCGCTCGCCGCGCTGCTTGGCCAGGGCCAGGTCACGGATGGTGACACGCCGATTGGTGACCCCGCCGTACAGGGCGTTCCCGGCGGAGGGGGTCTTGGGTGTGGTGCTCATGATGGTTCTTCCTCCGTTGTCTCGAAGCACCCGCTGGGGGTGTCCCCGGACCTGTGGACGAAAACTGTTGTCGTGCGCTCGCGCGCGGTTCCCCGAAGGGAGGGGTTCCTCGGGAGGAACGGCGTGCCGGAGGGGGATGTTCCCCGTCTCCCGTCCACCGGTTCCCTGCCCACCCGGCGGCGCCGGTGCGGGGAGAACGGGTGTGCGGGGGTGGCACGCAAGCATCATCGCACGGGACGGGCCGCGCCGTCCTCCCCGGGGAGGCGGCCGTTTTCGGACCCGTTCGGCGACCCCGGTGCGGTGCGGGGCGCCGCGAGGGGACGGCTGGTTAGCATGTCAGCGGCACCGGGTGGACGGCGGAAAGGGTGTTCGTGGACCAGCAGACAGCGCACCGGCGCAGGTGGGGCGGGCTGGCGGTGCTCATCATCTGCCTGCTGGTGATCGTGGCCGACAACACGATCCTCAACGTCGCGCTGAAGACACTCTCCGACCCGCAGCGCGGCGTGGGCGCCAGCCAGTCCCAGCTGGCGTGGGCGATCAACGCCTACACCCTGGTCTTCGCCGGGCTGCTGTTCACCTTCGGTGTGCTCGGCGACCGCTGGGGGAGGCGGCGGCTGCTGGTGGCCGGGCTGGTGGTGTTCGGCACCGCCTCGGCGCTGACGGCCTACTCGCAGAGCCCCGAGCAACTCATCGCGGCGCGCGCCGCGATGGGGTTCGGCGCCTCCATGGTGATGCCGCAGACCCTGTCCGTGATCACCAACGTGTTCCCACCCGAGGAGCGTGCGCGTGCGATCGGCCTGTGGGCGGGCGCCGTCGGCCTGGCGATGGCGATCGGCCCCTCGGCGGGCGGTCTGCTCCTGGAGAACTTCTGGTGGGGTTCGATCTTCCTGGTCAACGTGCCCTTCGTGATCCTCGGGCTGTCGCTGATGTTCGTGCTCATCCCCGAGTCCAGGAACGAGAACGCCGGACGCCCGGACGTGCTGGGCGTGCTGCTGTCCATCCCCGGTCTGGTGTTGATCGTCTACGGGATCATCACGGCGGGGGAGCGGGCCTCACTCACGGACTGGGACGTGTACGGCTCGCTGTTGCTGGGTGTGGGGGTGCTGGTGTTGTTCGTGTTCCACGAGTCGCGCACCACCGACCCCTCTCTGGACGTGCGCTTCTTCCGGGACCCCCGGTTCAGCGTCTCCGTCGCCACGGTCATGGTGCTGTTCTTCAGCATGGCCGGGATCATCTTCTTCCTCAGCTTCTACTGGCAGAGCGTGCGCGAGTTCCCTCCGTTCGTCGCGGGGCTCCTGGTGCTTCCCGCCGCTCTGGGCCAGATGATCTTCGCCCCGCTCAGTCCCACTCTGGTGCGCTACGTGGGCCCGCGCGCCCTCGCCCTGGCGGGTGTGGCGACCGTCTGTTGCAGCTTCGCCTTCTACACCCAGATCCGGGTGGACACCCCGCTGTACCTGATCATCGCGTTCTTCTTCCTCCAGACCTCCGCCATGGCGGTGGTGCTCACCCCGGCCACCAACGCGATCATGTCCTCGGTTCCGCCGGCCAAGGCCGGGGCGGCGTCGGCGGTGCAGAACACGGCGCGCCAGATCGCCACCGCCATGGGGGTGGCGGTGCTGGGGGCGGTGATCTCCTTCCGCTACCGGGCGGGGATCGAGCCCACGCTGGACTCGGTGACGGAACGGGCCCCCGACGTGGACCCGGCGCAGGTGCGGGCGGCGGGTGAGTCCATCGAGGCCACCATGGTCCTCGCCCAGCAGTTGGGTGGGGCGGGTGAGGCGCTGGTCGCCCCGGCCAAGGAGGCCTTCGTCTCGGGCCTGCACGCCGCGGCGCTGGTCTCGCTGTGCTTCGGACTGCTGGGACTCGCGGTGGTGTGGAAGTGGATGCCCCGGGAACCGCCCACCCACGAGCCGAACGATCGGACCGCGGGCACCTCCTAGCAGGGGCGCACCGCGAGGAGGCCGCGGACCCGGTCTCGGCTGTCCCCGGTGCCACCGCACACACCTGGTACGAGAGCGGCCGGGCACCGCCCCGGGCTCCCGGACCGGGACGGTGGCTCCGGCTCGTGCTCCCCGAGGGCGCCGACGTGTCCCCGGGCGGCCCTCCTTCCCGCGCGACGTCCGCACCCGGTTCTAGCGCACCGGGGTCCCCGCGAGGTGAGTGCGACACGAGGTCTTCGGCCCCGCACCTGTGGCTCTGGCAACCGACCAACGACCCCCGCCCCGACGGGATCCGACGGACATACTGGACCTCATGCAGGTCCACGAACCCTCCCCCGTTTTCGTCGGTCGCCACCACCACCTGTCCCTGCTCGCGGCGGACGCTCGCCGCACCCTCCCTGAGGGGGCCCGCACCGTCCTGGTCTGCGGCGGAGCCGGGATCGGCAAGTCCCGCCTGTTCAGCGAGCACCTGCGGCGGGTCAGCGGTACCCCCTCCGCCGTGGGCGGATGCCTGGAGCTGGGCGCCGAGGGCGTCCCCTTCGCCCCCTTCACCGCCCTGCTGCGCCAACTCGTGCGCTCGGGCGGATCCGCCGCCGAGCCCAGCGGCGACACGGGTCGCCTCATTCCCGAACTGGGCGGGGCCGCAGGGCCCGCCGACCAGGGGCGCGCCCGGCTGTTCGAGGCGGTGCTCACCTTCCTGGAGGAACGCGCCACGCCCCACGGCCTCACCCTGGTGATCGAGGACCTGCACTGGGCCGACACCTCCACCCGGGACCTGCTCGTCTTCCTGCTCCGCAACCTCGGTCGCACACCCGTCCACCTGCTCGTCAGCGTGCGCACCGACGACCTGCACCGCACGCACCCGCTGCGCCGCCTGCTCCCCGAACTCGAACGACTGCCCGGGGTCCGGCGCCTCGACCTGGAACCGCTCTCCCGTGACGAGGTCGGCGCCCAGGCCACCGCCCTGCGCGGCAGGGAACTCGACCCGGCCGACCTCGACCTGCTGTTCGAGCGCAGCGGAGGCAACCCGCTCTTCGTGGAGTCGTTCCTGGCCGCCAGCCACGACCCCGCCGGAGCACCCATCCCGGACGGTCCCCGGGACCTGCTCCTCTCCGCCGTCGCGCCCCTCCCCGAACCGACCCGGCGCGTCCTCGGCCTGGTCGCCACAGCGGGGACCCGGGTCCGGCACACCCTGCTCGCCAGCGTCGCCCGCCGTGCGGGGGTCACCGAGGAGGACCTGGAGGCAGCCCTGCGCCCGGCCATCGACGCCCGGATCCTCCGCTCCACCGCGGACGGCTACGTGTTCCGGCACGCCCTGCTCTCGGAAGCCGTGCACACCGACCTCATGCCGGGCGAACGGGTGCGCGCGCACCGGCGCTACGCCGAGGTGCTCCAGGAGGGCGTGGAGCGTATGCCCGAGAGCGAGCTGGCCCTCCGACTCGCCCACCACGCGCACTGCGCGCACGACCAGCCGCTCGCCCTCTCAGCCGCCTGGAGGGCCGCCGAGCACGCCGCCGCCGTGCACGCCTACCCCGAGCACCTGGGGCTGATCGAACGCGTCCTCGAACTCTGGGACCAGGTGCCCGACGCCGCCGAACGTGTCGGCCTGCCCCGCGACCAGGTGCTGGCCCGGGCCTCCGAGGTCTCCCTGGTCGCCGGTCCGCTGCGCAGGGCGGTCGGCTACGCCACCGAGGGACTGGAGGAACTCGGGGTCACCGGAGTCCACGACCCCCGGAAGGGCCGCCCGGAGAACTTCGAACGCGTTTCCCGGCTGCGCCACGCGCGCGGGCGGGCGCTCAAGGAGTTGGGCCGCGACGGCGCGATGGAGGACCTGGCCGAGGCCTCCCTTCTGCTCACGTTCAACCACCCGGACGCCCCCGGGGTGGCCGCGACCATGGCCGCCACCTTCATGATGCGCGGTCACCACGAGCAGGCCGCCAGCACAGCCCGCCGGGTCCTCGCCCGCGCACGCGAGCTCGGTGACCCGCGCAGCGAGGCCGACGCCCTCATCACCCTCGGCAGCCTCAGTGGCCCCCTGGACTCCGACGAGGGACTGGAACTGTTCGCCGAGGGCATCGGGCTGGCCCGGGAGATCGGCGACGCCCCGGCCGAGATCCGGGGGCTGATCAACCTCAGCGGGTACTTCAAGAACCTCGACAGGCTGGAGGAGAGCGCCCAGGTCTGCCTGGAGGGGATGCGCCGCTGCCGTGAGTTCGGGCTGACCCGGACCCAGGGCGGGGCGTTCGCCTGCGGGCTGGCGGTCACCCGCTTCTACCAGGGGCGCTTCTCCGAGTGCGAGGAACTGCTGGCGGGCGTCACGGACGGAGGGGTGACGTGGGCTCGGGCGCTGACCCTGCGCATGCACCTGGAGCTGTACCGCTGGCGGCCGGACGCGCTACGGGCCACCCTGGACGAGTTCCACCGCGTGCTTCCCGCACAGGTGAGCTCTCCGGTGGAGCACCTGCCGGTCCACGCCGTCCTCCAGCAGCTGGCCGTGTACGAGGACCGTCTGGTGGACGCGGGGCGGATGGCCCGGGACCTGCTCTCCAGTGCGACGGGCGAGCGGCCTCTGACCCCCCTCGCCCACGGTCTCTATCGGTCCACCCAGGTGTGGCACGCGTCGATCGTCGCGCGGCTGGCGGAGCAACCGGGCGAGGAGGCCCGCCGCCTGGCGCAGGAGATCCGCGAGCTCAGCGAGAAGGCGGCCGCGAACCCCGAACACGCCGACTCCCCTGCGGCTCGGATGGCCGCCAGGGCCTGGCTGGCCCCGGAGCCCGAGGAGTCGCTGGCCCTGTTCGAGGCTGCGGTGGCCGCGGTGGCCCCCAGCGGCCACGTCCTGGTGCGGGCCGAGTACCAGTTGGCGGCGGCCGGTGCCGCGCTGCGGGCGGGGCACCGCGACCGCGCGACCGAGCACGTGGACGCGGTCCACGGCCTGGCGGTGCGGCACGGCATGGCGCTCTTCGAGCGGGAGAGCCGTGCCCTGCGGGCCCGCCACGGTCTGCCCGACCCCGACCAGTACACCGCCACCGGTGCCACTCCGGAACGCACGGCGCTCCCCGCCGCCCCCGGCGGCGAGGTGCCCCCGATGGGTCTCACCCCACGTGAGGTGGAGGTACTGGCGGAGGTGGCCAGGGGATCAAGCAACCGTGAGGTGGGGGCGGTGCTGTTCATCTCGGCCAAGACGGTGAGCGTGCACGTCACCAACCTCATGGGCAAACTCGGGGTGCGCAACCGCACCGCCGCCGCCGCGAAGGGGCGCGAACTGGGCCTGTTCTGACCCGCCCGGGACCCGGCGCCCCGGGCATACTGGGACGTATGTCCCCCTCCGCCTTCGTCGGCCGCCAGCGGCAGGTCGACCACCTTCTCTCCGACGCCGCGCGGGTCCGTTCGGAAGGGTCCGGCACGGTCCTGCTCTGCGGTGACGCGGGGATCGGCAAGTCGCGGCTCCTGGAGGAGTATCTGGAGCGCACGCCCCTGCGGCACGCGGCCCTGGGCGGATGCCTGGAGCTGGGCGCCGAGGGCATCGCCTTCGCCCCCTTCACCGCGCTCCTGCGCCAGCTGGTCCGGGCGGGCGGCTCGGCACCCGGCGAAGGCAGCGATCTCACCCGTCTCCTGCCCGGCCCGGGGCACAGCCCCCAGACGCGCCCCGGCACCGACGACAACTCCCGGGCCAGGCTCTTCGAGGCGGTGCTCACCTACGTGGAGGAGTACGCCGACCCGGGCGGCCTCAGCCTGGTGATCGAGGACCTGCACTGGTCGGACGCCTCCACCCGCGACCTGCTGGTCTTCCTGCTGCGCAACCTCGGCCCCGCCCCCGTGCACCTGGTGGTCTCGGTGCGCTCGGACGACCTGCACCGGACCCACCCCCTGCGCCGGGTCCTCCCCGAGTTGGAGCGGCTGCCCCGGGTGACGCGGCTCGACCTTGACCCCCTCACCCGGGAGGCCGTCGCCGAGCAGGCCGCCGCCTTGCGGGGGCGGGCCCCGGACCCCGCAGCGCTGGACCTGCTCCTGGAGCGCAGCGGCGGCAACCCGCTGTTCGTGGAGTCCTTCCTCGCCGCCCCCGGAGGCGCGGTCCCCGACGGCCCGCGCGAACTCCTCATGCGCCGGGTGGAACCCCTCGCCCCCACCACCCGCAAGGTCCTCGGGCTGGCCTCGATCGCCGGTGACCGGGTCGACCACGGGCTGCTCGCCGGGGTCGCCGAGGCCTCCGGGGTCGGTGAGGACGACCTCGACGAGGCGCTGCGCGAGGCCGTGGACGCCCGGGTGCTGAGCGCCACTGAGACCGGTTACCTGTTCCGGCACGCACTGCTGGCCGAGGCGGTTCAGGGCGACCTGCTGCCGGGCCAACGGGTGCGTGCCCACCGCCGCTACGCGCAGGCGTTGGAGGGTGGCGTCCCGGGTCTGGCCCGCACGGAGACAGTCGCCCAGTTGGCGCACCACGCCTACGCCGCGCACGACCACCCGAGGGCCCTGGCCGCCTCGTGGGAGGCGGCCCAGCGGGCGCGGGACGCCAGCGCCTACCCCGAGCACCTGGCGTTGCTCGAACGCGTGCTTGAGCTGTGGGAGCTGGTCCCGGACGCCGCCGATCTGCTCGGGCTCTCCCAGGGGGAACTGCTCCTGGGGGTGTGTGGGGCCGCGCAGATCGCGGGCAGCCTGCGCAGGTCGGTCGAGCACGCCAGTGAGGCCCTGTCCGACCTCGACCCCCGGGTCGATCCCGAACTGGTCGCCCGCTTCCTGGTCGCGCGGGGTCTCTCCTACAAGGAACTGGGCCGGATCGAGGCGCTGGACGACCTGCGCGCGGCCGCCGCGCTCGTCCCCGACGGACATCCGGAGCGGGCCGTGGTGAGCGCCACGACCGCGTCGGTGCTCATGCTGAGGGGCAGCGACACCGAGGCGGAGCGGGTCGCCCGCGTGGCCATCGAGGAGGCGAGGCACTGCGGGGACCGGGTGAGCGAGGCCGACGCGCTGATCACCCTGGGCAGTCTGCTGGACCACACGGGGTCGCAGGAGGCCCTGGAGATGCTGCGCGAGGGGGTCCGGATCGCGCGCGAACAGGGCGCCGTCCAGGTGGAGATGCGCGGGCTCAACAACCTCGGCAGCAACCACGCCAGCCGGTTCGAGTACGCGGAGTGGCTGGCGTGCGCGCAGGAGGCGTTGGACCGCTGCGCGGAACTGGGGGTGGCTCGCAGCCAGGGAGTCGGCCTGGTCAACGGGGTGGCCAGCGCCCTCCTGGCCTCGGGGAGGGTGGAGCAGGCCCGGGCGAAACTGCTCACGACCCCCGCGGGGGAGGACCTCGTGGGCGGGCGTCGCCAGGCCATCATCGCGCAGCTCACCGCGCTGGAGGGGGACTGGGAGGGCAGCCAGCGCGCCCAGGACGAGTTCACCCGGCTCCTGCCTCGGGAGACCGCCACCTGGGTGGAGTACATGCCGCACTACTACGCGCGGGTCCTGCTCCTGTTGTTCGGGCCCGGAGAGCGGTGGGCCGAGGCCGCCCGGGTGATCCTGGAGGGGGAGCGCGACATCGGCATGCTCTCCCTGGTCCGGTTCAGCTCCAGTGGTCTGTCCGCCATGGCGATGGTGGCCTGGCGGCTGCGGCGCCGGGCCGCCCCCGGGGACCGCGTCCTCGCCGACGAACTGGCCGGGGCCCTGTTGACGGTGCTCGACCGGGAGGACTGGCCGGTCTCACCGGTGGGAGAGCTGATCGGATCCACCAGCAGGGCCTTCCTGGAGGAGGACCCGTCTGTGGCGCTGGCGCACTGGGAACGGGCGCTGCCCCTGGTCGACCGGGCCAAGGGACTGACCCGGTACGCATGTCTGTTCGGTGCCTTCTGGACCGCGCACGACACGGGAGACACCGTGGGCGCCCGGGAGCTGCTGCGCCGTTCCGAGGGGCTGCTGACCGAGCTCGACCTGTACTTCGCCCGCCAGTTCGTGGCGGAGATGCGCACGGTCCTGCCCCGGACCGACACCGCGGTCCTGCCCGCCGGTCTGACCCCGCGTGAGGCGGAGGTCCTGGTGGAGGTGGCCAAGGGGCTGAGTAACCGGGAGGTGGGGGAGACGCTGTTCATCTCGGCCAAGACGGTGAGCGTGCACCTGAGCAACGCGATGGGAAAGCTGGGGGTGGCCAACCGGACGGCGGCGGTGGCGCGTGCCCGGGAGCTCGGCCTGCTCCAGGCCTGATCTCCCGGGCAGCCGCGTTCGGCCCGAAAGCCCGGTCAGGTTCGGGAACCCGCCCGGCTGATCCGTGCCAGTGAGGCTTCGACGTCCACCCGTTCGACCGGCCGGTTGTAGGGGAGCTTCGAGAGCAGGTGGACCATGGCGCAGGTGTTGGTGATCCCCGCGAAGGCCAGCCCGGCGCCGACGAACGCGGCCACGAACACGGCGGGGGTCCACCACAGGCTCAGCAGCGCCGTGACCAGCACGACCGAACCGGCGACGAGGCGCACCTGGCGGTCCAGGGCCCACCGTTCCGGGCCGTGCACGGCGGGACCGTCGGCCGCCGTCCAGGCGTTCATGCCGCCGGTCAGCACCACGGCGTCGTCCAGTCCGGCGGCGGCCAGCCGCCGCCGCGCCTGTTCGGCGCGGGGCCCGGACTGGCACACCAGGACGACCTGCTCGGAGGCGTCCCGGGCGACCCGACCGGCGTGTTGGTCCAGCTCGCCCAGCGGGAGGTTGACCGCCCCGGGGATGTGCGCGCCCTCGAACTCGGCGGGGGTGCGCACATCCACCAGGAGCGGGGCCGACCCGCTGTCGAGCCTGGCTCTGACGGTCGCTGCGTCGACGGACTCGATCATGTGTGTGTGACTCCAGGAGGGGAGAAGGGATAGTCGACAGCTTTGGTAGGAATTCTACCCCCCGGGGTATGTGACGTGCTTGCCACCCATTCCGGGAATACCCCCCGCCACGGAGTTCGGCGCCTGGTCAGAGCGTGGGCAGATACCTCTGGAGTTCGTACGGGGTCACCTGTCGGCGGTAGGAGTTCCACTCCGACTTCTTGTTGCGCAGGAAGAAGTCGAAGACGTGCTCGCCCAGCGTCTCGGCGACGAGCTCGCTGTTCTCCATCAGGCGCAGCGCCTCGTCCAGGCTCTGCGGCAGCGGCTTGATGCCCAGCGCGCGGCGCTCGGAGTCGGTGAGGGCCCAGACGTCGTCCTCGGCGCCCGGCGGCAGCTCGTAGCCCTCCTCGATCCCCTTCAGCCCGGCGGCGAGGATCACCGCGTAGGCCAGGTAGGGGTTGGCGGAACTGTCCAGCGAGCGGATCTCGATCCGGCTGGAGTTCGACTTGCCGGGCTTGTACATCGGAACGCGCACCAGGGCCGAGCGGTTGTTGTGCCCCCAGCAGATGTAGGCCGGGGCCTCACCGCCCATGCCCGCCGAGGCGGCCGGGTCGTCCCAGATGCGCTTGTAGGAGTTCACCCACTGGTTGGTGACGGCCGCGATCTCGTCCGCGTGTCGCAGCAGTCCCGCGATGAACCCGCGCCCGACCTTCGAGAGCTGGTACTCCGCGCCCGGCTCGTAGAAGGCGTTGCGGTCACCCTCGAACAGCGACAGGTGGGTGTGCATGCCCGAACCCGGGTACTGCGTGAACGGCTTCGGCATGAAGGTGGCGTACACGCCCTGCTCCATCGCCACCTCCTTCATCACGAGCCGGAAGGTCATGATGTTGTCGGCGGTGGTGAGAGCGTCCGCGTAGCGCAGGTCGATCTCCTGCTGGCCGGGGCCGCCCTCGTGGTGGCTGAACTCCACCGAGATGCCCATGGCCTCCAGCATGTTGATCGCGTTGCGCCGGAAGTCGTGGGCGCTGTTGTGCGGCGTGTGGTCGAAGTAGCCGCCCGAGTCGTTGGGCTCGGGGAACTCCCCGTGCTCGGGGAACTTCTTGAGCAGGTAGAACTCGATCTCGGGGTGCGTGTAGAAGGTGAACCCGAGGTCGGAGGCCTTGCCGAGCTGCCGCTTGAGCACGTGCCGGGGGTCCGCCGGTGACGGCGAGCCGTCGGGCATGAGGATGTCGCAGTACATGCGCGCGGTGCCGTGCGGCTCGTTGCGCCATGGCAGCACCTGGAACGTGGACGGGTCGGGCTGGGCGAGCATGTCGGCCTCGTAGACCCGGGCGAAGCCCTCGATGGCGGAGCCGTCGAACCCGATGCCCTCAGAGAAGGCGGCCTCCAGTTCGGCGGGTGCGACCGCCACGGACTTGAGGTACCCGAGCACGTCGGTGAACCACAGCCTCACGAACCGGATGTCGCGCTCCTCCAACGTGCGGAGCACGAATTCCTGCTGTCGATTCACGATCAAACCTCCTCGATGCCGGTCGGTCCCGGCCCGGTCCGCGCACGTGAGCCGTGCCGGGAACGATCTCCCGGGGCCAGTCTGCCGTGCGGATATTTCCGGGGCATTTCCGCACACGCCAGCCAGCCTGCCCGGACCTCCCCCGCACAGGCATTATGACCGCTGAACCGGGAGGTTCGGGACGAGCTGGGCCAGGCCGAGTTCGCGCGCACGCGCCCCGGCCGTCGCGCGGTTGGGCACACCGAGCTTGCCCAGGATGTTGGACACGTGCACGCTCGCTGTCTTCGGGCTGATGAACAGCGCCTCGGCGATGGCCGCGTTGGTCGCGCCCGAGGCCAGAAGCCGCAGCACCTCGGTCTCCCGGGCGGTGAGCCCGGCGGGCGCGGGCGGCGGCACGGACCCGCCGGACAGGCCCGTCCCGAGCCTGCGCGCCAGGTCCTCGGCCGCGCGGGCCAAGGGTGACGCACCACACGCGGCGGCCGTCTCGTGGACCATGCGGGTCAGCTCCACGGCACGCGACCGTTCCCCGGCGGCGATCCGGGCCTCGGCCTCGCGCAACCGGGCCCGTGCCCGGTGCAGCCGCATGGGGGTGGCGTCCCAGGCCGTCACCGCGGCGGCCCACGACGCGGCCAGGGCCGGGGCCTCGGTCCCCCCGGCCTCGGCCAGCAGGGACCGCACGGTCTCCGCGTACGCCGGTCGGACCAGACCGTTGAGGGGGAGCTTCGCCGCGACGGTGCCGACCAGCGCGCCCACCAGCCGGGCCGTCTCCCCGTACTCCGCCCCTGCGCGGGCCCGCTCCGCGCCCAGCCGGGCGGCCTCGGCCATTTGTTCCAGCAGCGGCCACGAGTACCCCGGAGAACGCTCCAGGGCCGCCTGCTCCAGAACGTCCCGGGAGAGGGACAGCGCCTCGGCCAGGTCATCCTCGGCCAGGGCGGCGTCCAGCATCCCCGTGGTGCGCAGCTGAACGATGTCCATCCGGTGCGCGTCCAGCATGGAGCGGTCGCCACTGGGCCCCGCCTCGGCCCGCGCCGCGACCACGTCTCCCATGGCGGCCGCCGCCCGCGCCTCCACCGCCTGCATGTAGTGCTGGTGTTTGCGGTCGCCCAGATTCCTGCTCAGGTAGCGTCGGTAGACCTCCCGGCTCTGGCGGAGTTCTCCTGTCTCGAAGAGGATCTCGGCCCGGTTCTGGTGGTTGAAGGACCGGTGGAAGGGCGCCCAGCTCAGTGCCTCGTGCCGGGCGAGGGACTCCTCCAACACGCGCAGGCCCTCTTCGTGGTGACCGAGTTCACGCAGGAAGTGGCCCAGGTTCCCTGCTCCGCGCGCCTCCATGTAGGGCTCACGCAGCTCCATGGCCTCCGCCATGCCCCGTTCCACCAGAGGGCGCCCGTGTTCGACGTCACCGTCGCGCATGCGGACCCCGCCCAACGTGATCCGGGCGTCGGCCGCCGCGCACCGGTCGGAGCGGCTGCCGCCGTCGGCCGCCTCGATCGCCAGTTCGGCCAACGTGCTGGAGCCGCGCCCGGTGTCGTTCAGTTCCTGGAGGATCCGCCGCGCGGGGGTCGGCTCCCGGTCCTCGCGGAGCATGGCGCTCTCCCGGGCGAGGATGGCCAGGAGCTGGCTGTACTCCGGCATGTGCGGCGGGTGCAGTTCCAGGGCCCGCACCAGGTCGTCCAAGCCGCCGCCGCGCATGTTGGTGGAGCGGGCCTGCCCGCGCTTGCGCAGCAGGATCGCCCGTGTCGCTAGGGTCACGTCGTCGTCGGCGTCCTCGGGCAGGGTCGCCAGCGCCTCGTCGACCAGCTCCAGCGCGAGCCGGTGGCGGTCGGCCGAGATCGCCGCGCTCGCGGCCTGGCTCACGACCTCGGCCCAGCTGTGCCCCTCCACCCGGTCGCTGGGGTCGGGTACCCGGTCCCACAGGGCCAGGACGCGGTCCAGCATGCCCAGGCGTTCGCCGAAGGCGAGCGTCTTGCTGGCCTGGACGGCCGCCCGCCAGGCGGCCTCCATGGCCCGGGGCAGGTCCTGCGCGGCGTGGTAGTGGTGGGCCTGCTCGGCGGCGCGGCGGTCCTTGGGGACCGCGTCCGGGTACTCGTCGATGAGCTGCGCGTAGCGCAGGTGCAGTCGGGAGTGCGGCCCGGGCAGGATCTCGTGGTGCACGGCGTCGCGCAGCAGCGCGTGCCGGAACCGGTAGCCGGTGCGATTGGGCCGCAGCACGTTGGAGTCGACCAGGGTGTGCAGGGCGGCCTCCAACTCACGCTCGGGCAGGTCGACCGCGTGGTGGAGCACCTCGTGCTCGATACCGTCGGCCACGGCCCCCACCGCCGCCACGCGCAGGACCGACAGCGTGGTCTCGTCGAAGCGGCGCACCGGTTCCAGCAAGAGGTCGCGGAAGTGGTCGGGCAGGTCGGGGTCGTCGTCGGAGGGGCAGGTCTCGGCGGTGGCCAGCGCCTCCACGAACAAGGGGACGCCCTCGCTGCGTCGGAAGAGCGTGTCCAGGGCGTCCTGGTCCAGTTCCTCGCCCCGGATCGCCGTGGCCTGGGCGCCCACCTCCTCCCGGGTGAACGGCTCCAGCACGATCCGGCCCACGCACGGAAGGCGTTCGAGCTGCGGCAGGAGCCGCCGCAACGGGTGCGTGCGGTACAGGTCGTCACTGCGGTAGGTCGCGATGACCTGGATCCCGGGCCGGGAGAGGTTGCGGGCGAGGAAGACCAACAGGTCCCGGGTGGCGCCGTCCGCCCAGTGCAGGTCCTCCAGGACGACGGTGACCCCCGCCTCGCCGGCCACCTGCTCGAACAGGCGCAGCACCTGCTCGAAGAGGATGCCCCGGTTCTCCCGGTGGTCGGCGGAGGGCTCGCCGAGCTCGGGGAGGAGCCGGGCGAACTCACCGGTCCCGCCCGGTGCGGCCGCGTCGAAGGGGGGACGCCCGCGTTCGCGCAGGATCTGGCGGAGCACGGCGGTGAAGGGGGCGTAGGACAGGCCGTCCACGCCCAACTGCAGGCAGGCGCCGACGAACACCGTCCCGGCGGGCCGGGTGGCGGCGAACTCGGAGACCAGGCGGCTCTTGCCGACCCCCGCGTCCCCGCCGACCAGCAGTGTCTCCGGCGACCCGGTGCGCACGCGTTGGGCCTGGTCTGCCAGGAGACGGAGGTGGTCCCGGCGGCCGACGAAGAGGGGACTGGTTTCGGAGAACAGGGGCATAGCGCTCATTATGCTCGCCGTGGACGCGGGCGCTCCTGGTTTTCCCTGGGTTCGTTCCGCGCTTCGGCCTTCTGGAGGCGGGCGCGGCGGCTGAGCTCGGCCTGGCGCAGGCGTTCGTCGCTGAGCGCCCGGGCGGTGGCGGCGCGCAGGTCCTCGAAGGTCATGGTGGTGGTTCCTCTTCCTCTGGGTCAGCGGGTGCGCGGGAGCCGTTGGGCGCGCTCCTCGCGGAGCCGGGCGCGGGCCTGCGCCCGGGCCCGTCGGACCGCGCTGCCCTGCTCGCTGAGGCGGACGGCCTGTTCGGACAGGCGGCGGCTGTCCTGGATGGGCTCGAAGAACACGGCGTTCCCTCCTGCTGTGGGGCCGAACCCGTGTCCCGCCCCGATGACCTCCACGATCCGGCTAAGAACGGACCGGGCGCATCGGTAGGAATCAGCGGTTCCCCGCCCGGCCCGGGGGATGGCGTCCTAAGACGGGTGAGAACCGCCCTAAGCGCCGCGCGAGCACGGCCGATTCGCCAAACGCCCCGGCACTTCCTTGACTCCGGGGCCCTGAGCCGGACAAGTGTGTGAGGTGGCCGGTCGTCTCCCGCGGGGGGCTGCCTGACCGGCCCCAATGGCGAATCTCAGGAGGGCGTGGGATGACTCGGGTCGCTTGCGGGACCGACCGACGGGGCGCGTTCGGGCGAAGGGCCGGAGGGATCGGCGCGGGGCTGCTCGCGGCGGTGCTGTGCTCGGCCCCCGCCGTCGCGGACAGCGGTGGGTTCGGGGACGCCGACGCCGTGCGGCTGTCCCTGTCCGGGGCGGCCGAGTCGCCGCTTCCCGGCGAAGAGGTCGTCTACCGGGCCACCGTGGTCAACGGCGCGGGGCTGGAGGTGGAGAAGGGCCTGCTCGCGCAGCACGTGCCCGAACCCCTGACGGTCCAGGAGGTGGGCGAGGGCGGGATCGTCGAGGAGGGCGTCGCCAACTGGCGGGTGGACCTGCCGGAGGAGGGCGAGGGTGTGTACACCGTCCGGGTCCGCGTGGCTGAGGACGCCGAGGCGGGGGAGCGGGTGGTGAGTACGGCCTGCCTGCTGCTGGACCGGGACGCCGAACCCGCGGCCTGTGCGAGCGACACCCTCCTGGTCGGTGATCCCACGGTGCTCGCACGGGTGGGGGATCTGGTGGACCGGGACGGAATGGTCCGCGCGGTGGGCGTGGGGGTGCTGATGCTGCTGGTCTGGCTGCTGTGGCGGCAGTGGGGCGCCTCACGCCGAAGCTGACCGGGTGGGTGTCTGATTTGTTACGTCATGGCGTCAGAAAGACGGGAGCTTCAACTACAACGCGTAGTAGTGTGCGGGTATGGACATCCTTTACTCCGCGCTCGTGTTCCTGCACATGATCGGCCTGGCCGGGATCATCGCCGGTTTCCTCATGCAGCTGATGACCGACAACGTCAAGGCCACCAAGGTGCTGCTGCACAGCGCCCTGCTCCAGTTCGTCACGGGCCTGCTGCTCGTCGGCGTGGCCGAGATGGCCGACATCGGCGAGCTCAACCACGTCAAGATCGGCGTGAAGCTCGTGATCGCCCTGGCCGTGGTGGTCGTCGGTGTGCTCAACCTGCGCAAGCCCGCGAAGAACCTGGCGATCATCGCCGGGGTCCTGGCCATCGTCAACATCGGTGTGGCGGTCTTCTGGTAGACGCCCGCCCGACC